>NZ_JBFBHK010000006.1:0-282073 GCF_040685235.1 Curtobacterium sp. NPDC089185
CGGGCTTTTGCACCAGGTGGTGGTGGGGGGGCGGGGGGGGGGGGGGGGGGGGGGCGGGCGGGGGGGGGGGGGGCCGGCGGCCCCCGCGCCTCCCGTCCGTAGACCGTCGCGACTACTCCGCGTCGGCCGCCACCGGCTCCTTCGGCTCGCCCGTCGGGGTGAGGCCGCGCTCCTGGCGCTTCTTCGAGACCACCAGCGACGCGACCGTCGCGACGGCGATCGTCAGCGCGATGAAGCTGAGCGAGAACCAGATCGGGATCTCCGGCGCCCACTCGATGTGCTCGCCGCCGTTGATGAACGGCAGCTCGTTGACGTGCATGGCGTGGAAGACGAGCTTCACACCGATGAAGGCGAGGATGACCGCCAGGCCCTGCCCGAGGTAGATGAGGCGCTCGAGCAGCCCCGCGATGAGGAAGTACAGCTGGCGCAGGCCCAGGAGCGAGAACGCGTTCGCGGTGAACACGATGAACGCGTCCTGGGTCAGACCGAAGATCGCCGGGATCGAGTCGAGCGCGAAGAGCACGTCGGTGAGGCCGATCGCGACCATGACGAGCAGCATCGGGGTGAAGAGGCGCTTGCCGTCGACCTTCGCGGTCAGCTTGTCACCGTGGTAGTCGTCCGTGGTCGGGATGACGCGGCGCAGGATGCGGATGAGCCGGGAGTCGCCCTCCTCGGCACCGTGGTCGTTCCCGCTGCGGGCCTGCGACCAGGCGAGCCAGAACAGCAGCGCACCGAACAGGTAGAAGACCCACGAGAAGTTCTCGATGATCGTGACGCCGAGGGCGATGAAGACACCGCGGGCCACCAGGGCGATGGCGACGCCGACCAGCAGCACCTTCTGCTGGAACTCCTTCGGCACCGCGAAGCTCGACATGATGATCAGGAAGACGAACAAGTTGTCGACCGACAGGGCCTTCTCGGTCAACCACCCGGCGAAGTACTCACCGCCGGCCTGGCCGCCGCCGAACACCAGGATGCCGACACCGAACAGGATCGCGAGGCCGACGTAGAACGCCGACCAGAACGCGGACTCCTTGATGTGCGGCACGTGCGGCGTCCGCACGTGGGAGTAGAAGTCGAACACCAGCAGCGCGAGGATGCCCGCGATGGTGAGGAGCCAGACGTAGAGGGGAACGTCCATCGGATGTCCTTCAGGTATGGGCGCACGTGGGTACGCCGAGGCCTGAAGGTCTCCTCCGCCGCGTCGACCAGATGGTCCGACACGACCGGCGTCCCGGGTCTGGATCGTCCCAGACCGTACTGACGGGTGCGCCGAAGTGGAGTACTCCCCTTCAGGACCCAAGGGTACCGGGCACTGCCCGCCCGTGGCGCGCTCTAAGCTGGGAGCATGGCGAGTTCCTGGTCACTGTCCACCCGTCTCCGCGGCCTGTTCCAGCGGAAGACCATCGACGAGACCACGTGGGACGACCTCGAGACCGCGTTGATCGGTGCGGATTTCGGCCCCGACATCGCGGACGAGGTCATCGAGGACCTCCACGCGCGCGTCGACCGCTACGGCACGACCGACCCCGCGGACCTGCAGCGCATGCTCCGCGAGGTCCTCGAGGAACGACTGTCGAAGCTCGACACCACGCTCAAGCTCAGCGCCCGGCCCGCCGTCGTGCTCGTCGTCGGCGTCAACGGCGTGGGCAAGACGACCACGATCGGCAAGTTCGCGAAGTTCCTCCGCACGTACGACCGCACCGTCGTCGTCGGCGCGGCGGACACCTTCCGCGCGGCGGCGGTCGAACAGGTGGCCACGTGGGCGCAGCGCGCCGGCGTCGAGGTCGTCCGGCCGGCGCAGCCCGGGCAGGACCCCGCGTCGGTCGCCTACCAGACCGTCGAGAAGGCGATCCACGACGGCACCGAGATCGTCGTCATCGACACCGCCGGTCGACTCCACACCAAGGCCGGCCTGATGGACGAGCTGACGAAGATCAAACGCGTGGTCGAGAAGCAGACCGAGATCGCCGAGGTGCTCCTCGTGCTCGACGCCACCACCGGGCAGAACGGCCTCGCGCAGGCGCAGGCGTTCATCGAGGGCGCCGGCGTGACCGGACTCGTCATCACGAAGCTCGACGGCTCCGCCAAGGCCGGGTTCGTGCTCAGCGTGCAGGAGAAGACCGGCATCCCGATCAAGCTCATCGGGCAGGGCGAGGGCATCAACGACCTGACGGGCTTCACGCCGCACGTCTTCGTGCAGAACCTCGTGGGCTGATCGCGCGTACGGTCGGCCCCATGCCCGCACTGCTCGTCATCGCAATCATCGTCGGCCTCGTCCTGCTCTTCAGCGGGATCTTCGTCGCCGCCCTGAAGTTCCTGCTGTTCATCGGCATCGTGCTCATCCTGCTGGCAGTCGTCGGCTGGATCGTCCGGAGTGTCCGCAGCCGCGTGTAGGCGCGACCACCTGACGGACGGGAGGCCCGGTACCAGCTGGTACCGGGCCTCCCGTCCGTCAGCACGTCCCCACGCGCCGCACGCGCCTCACACGGCCTGGCGACCCGGCGCCGCGTCGAGCAGGTGGGCCAGGTGCGGCGGCACGGTGCCCCCGCGCGCCACCGTCGCGCGGGCCCACAGGCGCCCCGCCCGGTACGACGACCGGACCAGGGGGCCCGCGAGGACGCCGGCGAACCCGATCCGCTCGGCGACCTCGCGGAGTTCGACGAACTCCTCCGGCGCGACCCAGCGCGCGACCGGCAGGTGCCGGGGCGAGGGCCGGAGGTACTGGGTCAGCGTGACGATGTCCGTCCCGGCGTCGTGCAGCTGCTGCAGGGCGTCCTCCACCTCGTCGCGTTCCTCGCCCATCCCGAGGATGAGGTTGGACTTCGTGACCAGACCGGCGTCGCGACCCTGCGTGATGACGTCGAGCGAGCGCTCGAAGCGGAACGCGGGCCGGATGCGCTTGAAGATGCGCGGGACGGTCTCGACGTTGTGCGCGAACACCTCGGGACGCGCGGCGAAGACCTGCCCGAGCTGGTCGGGTCTACCGTTGAAGTCGGGGACCAGGATCTCGACCCCGGTGCCGGGCGACTGCTCGTGGATCTGCCGGATGGTCTCGGCGTAGAGCCAGGCGCCCCCGTCCTCGAGGTCGTCGCGGGCGACGCCGGTCACGGTGGCGTACTTGAGTCCCATCGACACGACCGAGTCGGCGACGCGGCGGGGTTCGTCGCGGTCGAGGTCCTCGGGCTTCCCGGTGTCGATCTGGCAGAAGTCGCACCGCCGGGTGCACTGTGAACCGCCGATGAGGAAGGTGGCCTCGCGGTCCTCCCAGCACTCGAAGATGTTCGGGCAGCCGGCCTCCTGGCACACGGTGTGGAGCTGCTTGTCGCGGACCAGGCCGGAGAGCTCGCGGAACTCCGGTCCCTGCGTCGCCCGTGTCTTGATCCACGCGGGCTTCACCTCGATGGGTGTCGCGGCGTTGCGGGCCTCGACGCGGAGCATCCGTCGGCCGTCGGGGGCGAGGGTCATGCGGCGACCTCCTGTCGCGTGGTGCTGCTGATGCGGTCGCCGGTGTGCATGCCGTCGACCGCCTGCTGGACCCGCGGACCGACGAAGGCGGCGACCTCGTCGACGGTGACGGGCCTGCCGGCGGCGCGGCTCAGGGTGGTGACGCCCGCGTCGGCGATCCCGCAGGGCACGATCGCCGCGTAGGCGTCGAGGGCGTTCGTGCAGTTGATCGCGATGCCGTGGCTCGTGACACCCTCGGCCACGTGCAGGCCGATCGCGCCGACCTTGTCGAGGTCCGCCCCGGCCGCGCGCGGGACCCACGCGCCGCTCCGCCCGTCGACCCGGACGGCGGTCACCCCGACCGCCGCGGCGACGTCGATGACGACCTGCTCGAGGTCGCGCACCCACGCCAGGACGTCGAGCGGCTCCGCCAGCCGGACGATCGGGTAGACGACGAGCTGACCGGGGCCGTGCCACGTGATGCGGCCGCCGCGGTCGACCTCGACCACGGGGGAGCCGTCCGTCGGCAGGTCGGTGGGCTCGGTGCGGCGGCCGGCGGTGTACACCGACGGGTGCTCGCAGAGGACCACGACGCCCGGCGACCGTCCGGCCACCACGTCGGACCGGTACCCGCGCTGCACCGCCACACCCGCCGCGTGGTCGAGCAGGCCGGGCCACCGGATGATCTCGAGTTCTCCCACGAGGAGCACCGTACGGCAGTTCCTGGACGGAGTACAACAACCGGAGCGAGCGTCTGCAGGGGCCGCGACGGGCTGGACGGTAGGATCGACGGATCATGGCGCAATTCGGCTCACTCTCCGATCGGCTGACCGAGACCTTCCGCAACCTGCGGAGCAAGGGTCGGCTGACCCCGTCCGACGTCGACGGCACCGTCCGCGAGATCCGCCGGGCGCTGCTCGACGCGGACGTCGCGCTCGAGGTCGTCAAGGCCTTCACCGCCTCGGTGCGGGAGCGCGCGCTCTCCGACGAGGTCAACAAGGCACTCAACCCGGCCCAGCAGGTCGTCCAGATCGTCAACGAGGAACTCGTCGGCATCCTCGGCGGCCAGCAGCGACGACTCGAGTTCGCGAAGCGGCCGCCGACGGTCATCATGCTCGCGGGCCTCCAGGGTGCCGGCAAGACGACCCTCGCGGGCAAGCTCGGCAAGTGGCTCAAGAAGGACGGCCACACCCCGATGCTCGTCGCGGCGGACCTCCAGCGTCCGAACGCCGTGCAGCAGCTGCAGGTCGTCGGTGAGCAGGCCGGCGTGCACGTCTTCGCGCCGGAGCCCGGCAACGGCGTCGGCGACCCGGTGAAGGTCGCGAAGAACGCGATCAAGGCCGCGGTCGACCAGCAGTACGACACCGTCATCGTGGACACCGCCGGTCGTCTCGGCGTCGACGCCGAGCTGATGAAGCAGGCGGCGAACATCCGCAAGGCCGTCGACCCGGACGAGGTCCTGTTCGTCATCGACGCGATGATCGGTCAGGACGCCGTGAACACCGCCCGTGCCTTCCAGGAGGGCGTCGACTTCACCGGCGTCGTCCTGTCGAAGCTCGACGGCGACGCCCGCGGTGGTGCGGCCCTGTCGGTCGCCAGCGTGACCGGTCGTCCGATCATGTTCGCGTCCACGGGCGAGGGGCTCGACGACTTCGAGCCGTTCCACCCGGACCGCATGGCGAGCCGCATCCTCGACCTCGGCGACATCCTCTCGCTCATCGAGCAGGCGCAGCAGGCGTTCGACGAGGACGAGGCCCGCAAGGTCGCCGAGAAGATCGCGACCGACTCGTTCACGCTCGACGACTTCCTGGCGCAGATGCAGCAGCTGCGCAAGGCCGGCTCGATCAAGGGCATGCTCGGCATGCTCCCGGGTGCCAAGGGCATGCGCGAGGCGCTCGACAACTTCGACGAGGGCGAGATCGTCCGGACCGAGGCGATCATCCAGTCGATGACGAAGCAGGAGCGTCAGCTCCCGAAGCTCCTCAACGGCTCGCGGCGGCTCCGCATCGCCAAGGGTTCCGGCACGACCGTGACCGAGGTCAACGCCCTCGTGAACCGCTTCGAGCAGGCGGCCAAGATGATGAAGACGGTCGCGCGCGGCGGTGTGCCGCAGATGCCGGGCATGGGCCCCATCCCGGGCATGCACGGGGGCAAGAAGAAGCAGCAGCAGGGCGGTGCCAAGAAGAAGAAGGTCGGCAACCCCGCCAAGCGTGCGGCCCTGGCCTCCGGTGCGGCGGCGCAGCCGCAGCAGCAGGCGCCGAGCGGGTCGGGCTTCGGCTTCGGTGGCGCTGCCAAGGGCGGGAAGGCGCCGAGCGAGGAAGAGCTCGCCAGCCTGCAGAAGTTCCTGGGCCGCTAGTCGCGACCCCCTGATGGACGAGCCCCTGACGGACGGGAGGCCCGGTACCAGCTGGTACCGGGCCTCCCGTCCGTTCCGTGGTGGCGTCTAGAGCGACTCCCGCAGCTCCGTCACCAGGTGACGGACGACCGCGCGGAGGTCGCCACCGTTCTCCTGCGCGACCCGGAGCTGCCGCTGGTAGGACGCGCCGTCGGCGATCATCGTGTCCAGGTGGTGCAGCTCCTGCTGGCAGCCGAGCCGCTCGGCGATCGGGTCGAGGCGTCCGACCAGGTCGTGGACCTCGTCCGTGACCAGGCGTTCGTCGCCGGCGGCGTTCGTGATGATCTCCGCCTCCATGCCGTAGCGCGCCGCGCGCCACTTGTTCTCGCGGATGAACCACGGCTGCATCGACGGCAGGGTCTCGCCGCGGTCGAGGCGGTCGGAGAGCGCGGTGACCAGGCACTGGACGAACGCGGTGACGGCGCCGACCTCGTGCAGGGTCGAGATGCCGTCCGAGACGCGGTTCTCGAGCGTGCCCCAGCCGGGCGACGGGCGGATGTCCCACCGCAGGTCCTTGAAGCCCTCGATCACGCCGGTCCTCGTCAGGTCGTCGACGACGGTCTCGAAGCCGGACCAGTCCTGGATGTCCGGCGGCAGCCCACCGGTCGGCAGCTGCTGGAACATGAGCGCCCGGTTCGACGCGTACCCGGTGTCGGTGCCGCCCCAGAACGGGCTCGACGCGGTGAAGGCCTGCAGGTGCGGCACGTAGGCGAGCATCGCGTTCATGATCGGCACCGCCTTGTCGCGGTCGTCGATCCCGACGTGCACGTGGACGCCCCAGATGAGCATCTGCCGACCCCACCAGCGCGTCCGGTCGATGAGCGTCGTGTAGTGCTCGCTGTCCGGGGTGATCTCCTGCTGGTCCCACACCGCGAAGGGGTGCGTGCCCGAGCACATCACCTGCGCGTCGAGGGACTCGGCCGCGTCGACCACCTCGCCGATGATGCCCGCGAGCTCCCGCGTCGCGCCGCCGACCGTGTCGTGCACGCCGGTGACGACCTCGACCGTGTTCGTGAGGAGCTCCTCGGTGACCCGGTCGGGGTCGCCGAGGCGTTCCTGGACGGCGGAGATCACGGCGGGGGCACGGGGCGCGAGGTCGCCGGTGTCGCGGTCGACCAACGGGAGCTCCCACTCGACGCCGAGGGTCGACGGGCGGGACTCGGTGAAGCGGATGTCCATGCAGCCATCCTGCCCGTCGGGTTGGAGGGTCGGCACAAGGAACTCGGACCGCACCACGTCGTCGGGCAGAGTGGTGTCATGAGCACCGTCGCTTCGACGCCCGTGGTCCCGGACGTGCTCCGGACCGTCGCGTCGCCCTGGACCCTCGGACCGCTGCACCTGCGGAACCGGGTGGTGATGGGCTCGATGCACACCGGGCTCGAGGTGCTCGACGACGGCGGGGCCGCCCTCGCCGCGTTCTACCGCGAGCGCGCGGCCGGGGGCGTGGGCTGCATCGTCACGGGCGGGATCGCGATCAGCGACGAGGCCCGCGGGGGCCCGGACTTCGCGGTGTTCGGCGCCGGGGGAGCGGACGAGCGCTTCCGCGTCGCAGTCGACGCCGTGCACGAGGAGGGCGGGGCCGTCCTCGCGCAGCTGTTCCACGCGGGACGGTACGCACTCGCCAGCGGGATGGTCGACCGGCACGGACGTCCCCAGCGCGTCGTGGCGCCCAGCGCCTTGCCGTGGGCCGCGGCCCGTGGTGTCGTGCCGACGGAGCTGTCGCCGGACGAGGTCGGCCGGACCGTCGAGGACTTCGCCGCCGCCGCCCGGGCGGCCCGGGCGATCGGCTTCGACGGCGTCGAGATCATGGCGTCTGAGGGGTACCTGGTCAACCAGTTCCAGTCGCCGCTGACGAACCTGCGTGACGACGAGTGGGGCGGGGACGCCGTCCGTCGGCGCCGTTTCGCGGTCGAGGTCGTGCGGGCCGTCCGCAGCGCGGTGCCGGACCTCGCCGTCACGATCCGGCTGTCGGGCGCTGACCTCATGCCGGGGTCGACGACCGAGGACGAGGTCGACGCCCTCGTGCAGGACCTGCTGCCGCTCGGCCTCGACGGCATCTCCGTGGGGATCGGCTGGCACGAGTCGCGCACGCCGACCGTGCAGGCGGCGGTGCCGCACGGGGCGTGGCTCGCGTACGCCGCCCGGGTCGCCCGGGTCGTGCGGGCGTCGGACCACCCGGAGGTCCGGGTGATCGCGTCGAACCGGATGACCGACCTGCGGGACGGCGAGGCCGTGCTCGGCGACGGGCTCCTCGACGCGGTGGCCCTGGCCCGGCCGTTCCTCGCCGACCCCGACCTGGTGCGGCGCTCGTTCGACGGCCGCTTCGACCTCGTCAACACCTGCATCGGCTGCAACCAGGCCTGCCTCGACCGCTCGATCGTCGGTGCGC
This sequence comes from Curtobacterium sp. NPDC089185, assembly GCF_040685235.1. Lineage (NCBI taxonomy): Bacteria > Bacillati > Actinomycetota > Actinomycetes > Micrococcales > Microbacteriaceae > Curtobacterium > Curtobacterium sp. NPDC089185. The sequence goes on from NZ_JBFBHK010000006.1 coordinate 8,232, forward strand.
CGGTCTCCTGCCTGGTGAACCCCCGTGCCGGTCGCGAGCTGGCGTTCCCCGCCCGTCCGACGACCGCGCCGAAGCGGGTCGACGTGGTGGGCGGTGGTCCCGCGGGGCTCGCGGCCGCCGTGGACGCCGCACGCCGTGGACACCGCGTCACCCTGTGGGAGGCCGACCGCGCCCTCGGCGGGCAGTTCGCCCTCGCCGCGGCGATCCCGGGCAAGGAGGACTACGCCGCCACCGTCCGTGCCGCACGGGCCGAGCTCGACGACCGCGGTGCCACGGTCCACCTCGGACGGCCGGCCACGACCACGGACCTGCTCGGCAGCGACGCCGTCGTGCTCGCCCCCGGTGTGGTCCCGCGCGTGGTCGACCTGCCGGGCGCGGACCTGCCGCACGTGGTGTCGTACGAGACGGCGCTCCGCGACGGCGTCCCACCGGGCACCGTCGCGATCGTCGGCGGGGGAGGCATCGGCGTCGACACCGCGGCGTTCCTGGTGGAGTCGCCCGACGAGGTCGTCCGCGCCGCGGCGTTCGCCGAGCGGTGGGACGTCGACGTCGCCGCGGACGTCATCGGCGACGTGCCGCAGCGCCTGCCCGCGTCGGACCGGTCGCTCCGGCCCGGGGACCAGGTGACGGTGCTCCGCCGGTCGGGCCGGTTCGGGCAGGGCGTCGGCATCACCTCGCGGTGGGTCGCGGTCGGGCGGCTGCGGGACGCCGGGGTGCGGATGGTCGGCGGCGTGCAGGAGTACCTCCGGATCGAACCGGGCGCGCTCTGGATCCGCGACGAGGACGGGCGCGAGCGGGCGGTCCCGGCCGACCACGTGGTGGTGTGCGCCGGCCAGGAGCGGGCGTCCGGACCGGACACCGACGGCGTCGACGGCCTGGTGGGGGCGCTCCGGGCGGCGGGTGTCGCGCACGAGGTGGTCGGCGGCGCCCGGGACGCCCGGAGCGTCGACGCGGTGCGAGCGACGAGCGAGGCGCTCGAGGCCGTCCGACGCCTCGCGCCGTGACTCGATGGTGCACCGGCGCGTCCTGACTCGCTTCTCGGCGGGAAACCTGCAAGAATGAACGGTCGAATCGCGTCTGCTCGACCCTCTATCCAGCAGGTCGCGACTCCCTTCGAGCTTCCACCGCGCGTGCCCCCACGCCCGCGGTTCCGGTTCAACCACAACAACACGCAACAGGAGTAATTGTGGCTGTCAAGATCCGTCTCAAGCGCCTCGGCAAGATCCGTGCGCCCTACTACCGCATCGTCGTCGCCGACTCGCGCACCAAGCGCGACGGTCGTGTGATCGAGGAGATCGGTCAGTACCACCCGACCGAGGAGCCCTCGGTCATCAAGATCGAGTCCGAGCGTGCGCTCTACTGGCTCGGCGTCGGCGCGCAGCCGACCGAGCAGGTCGCGGCGCTCCTCAAGCTCACCGGCGACTGGGGCAAGTTCAAGGGCGAGGGCAACACCGAGTCCACCGTCAAGGTCGCCGAGCCGAAGCAGGCCTTCGTCGCGGACACCGCCAAGAAGGCCGTCCTCAAGCCGAAGTCGGAGAAGACGGCCCCCGCCGCCGCTCCGGCCGAGTCGGCCGACGACGCCGCCGAGACGACCGAGGCCTGATTCCTTGCTCGACTCTGCGCTGACGCACCTCGTCAAGGGGATCGTCGATCACCCGGACGACGTCCGCGTCGCCAGTTCCACCTCCGCGCGTGGCGAGGTCCTCGAGGTGCGTGTGCACCCCGAGGACCTCGGTCGCGTGATCGGTCGCGCCGGACGGACCGCGAAGGCGCTCCGCACCCTCGTCTCGGCTCTCGCCGACGGCAAGCGGGTGCGGGTCGACGTGGTCGACACCGATTCCTAGGGAGACGACCCAGCTCCGGGTGGGTCGAATCACGAAGGCGCACGGGCTCAAGGGCGGCATCAAGCTCGAGCTCTACACCGACGACCCGGATCGTCGGTTCACGCCGGGGGCCGAGTTCACACTCCAGGTCCCCGCGGACTCCCCGTGGTCGGGCAAGACCCTGACCATCGACGAGCTCCGCTGGTACAACGGCCACCCGGTCGCCTTCTTCGAGGGCGTCGCGGACCGCACCGCTGCCGAGTCCCTCGCGCGGGCGATCCTCTGGGTCGAGCAGGACGCCGACGCCGAGACCGGTGAGGACGACGCCTGGTACGACCACCAGCTCGTCGGGCTCCGGGTCCTCCGCGACGGCGTCGAGGTCGGCACCGTCGCACGGGTCGACCACCTGCCGGCGCAGGACCTGCTGGCCGTCGACACCCCCGACCGCGGCGAGGTGCTCGTGCCGTTCGTCTCGGCGATCGTGCCGTCGGTCGACATCGAGGCCGGCACGGTCACGGTCACGCCGCCGACCGGACTGTTCGAGGACCCCGAGGACACCTCGCGGCCCGAGACGATCTCCTAGGCCGCCGTGCGCATCGACATCGTCACGATCTTCCCGGAGTTCTTCTCCGTCCTCGACGTCTCCCTGCTCGGGAAGGCCCGCGTGGACGGGCTGCTCGACGTGCACGTGCACGACCTGCGCTCGTGGACGACGGACCGGCACCGGACCGTCGACGACACCCCGTACGGCGGTGGCGCCGGCATGGTCATGAAGCCGGAGCCGTGGGCACAGGCGCTGTCGGCGGTCCTCCGCGACGACGGCTCGTCGACCCTGGTCGTCCCGACCCCGGCCGGTCGGCCGTTCACGCAGGCGATCGCGCGGTCCCTCGCCGCGGACTCCGACCACCTCGTGTTCGCCTGCGGGCGGTACGAGGGCATCGACGCCCGCGTGTTCGAGTGGGCGGCGTCCCGGTGCTCGGTCGTCGAGCTCTCGCTCGGCGACTACGTGCTGAACGGCGGCGAGGTCGCCGCGATGGCCATGATCGAGGCCGTCGGGCGACTGGTGCCCGGCGTCGTCGGCAACCCCGAGTCGCTCGTCGAGGAGTCGCACGAGGACGGCCTGCTCGAGTACCCCTCGTACACGAAGCCGGCGGTCTGGCGTGACCTCGAGGTGCCGGACGTGCTGCTCAGCGGGCACCACGCCCGGGTCGCCGCGTGGCGGCACGAGCAGCAGGTGGAGCGGACGCGACGCGTCCGCCCGGACCTGCTGCCCGACGACACCGCGCGCTGACCCGACGACGGGGCGGACGGGAGGCGCGGTACCAGCCGGTACCGCGCCTCCCGTCCGTCAGTCCGTCACCTCGGCGCGCTGGGCGCGACGCAGGGTCAGGACCTCGGGACCGGCGTCGGTGACGGCGACCGTGTGCTCGACGTGCGCGGCGCGTGAGCCGTCGACGCTCTTGAGCGTCCAGCCGTCCTCGTCCTGCACCAGCTCGTCGGTGCCCTGCATGAGCCACGGCTCGATCGCGACGACGAGGCCGGGACGGAGCTTCAGGCCACGGCCGGGGCGGCCGTCGTTCGGCACGTGCGGCTCGCCGTGCATCGTGCGCCCGACGCCGTGCCCGCCGAACTGCGTGTTCACCGCGAACCCGGCGTCCTTCGCGACGCGGCCGATGGCGTACGAGACGTCACCGAGCTTGTTGCCCGGGCGGAACTGCTCGATGCCGGCGGCCAGGGCGCGCTCGACGGTCGTGATGAGCTGCTGGTCCTCGTCGCGGGGCGTACCGACCTGCACGGTGACGGCGGAGTCCGCGACCCAGCCGTCCACGCTCGCGGCGAAGTCGAGGCTGACGAGGTCGCCGTCCACGAGCACGCGGTCGTGGGGGAGTCCGTGCAGTGCGGCGTCGTTGACCGACGTGCAGAGGTTCCTGCCGAAGGGCGAGTTGCCGAAGGACGGGTGGTAGTCGACGTAGCAGCTCACCGCACCCCGGTCGGCGATCATGCGGGCGGCGACGCGGTCGAGGTCGAGCAGGTTCACGCCCACGTCGACGGTCTCGAGCAGTTCGTCGAGCACGTCGGCGACGAACCGACCGGCGGCGCGCAGGCCCTCCAGTTCGGCGGGGGTGCGGAGTTCGATCATGCTCCCATCCTGCACCGGTTGGCGGGGACCGCCGTCCTGTGGCAGGATGGGTGGCTGTGCCCTGGCTGGACTCTGCCACGGGGGAGTCGCCGATTCCGGGTACACCACTTCCTTCCACCACCGATCCGCGGCGACCCGTGCGCGTCCGCAGAGAGTGAACGACCATGCAGCTCCTCGACCACGTCGACGCAGCGTCCCTGCGCACCGACGTCCCGGACTTCCGTCCCGGCGACACCATCAAGGTGCACGTCAACATCATCGAAGGCACGCGCTCGCGTGTCCAGGTCTTCCAGGGCGTCGTCATCGCGCGCCAGGGTCACGGCCTCGGCGAGACCTTCAAGGTCCGCAAGGTGAGCTTCCAGGTCGGCGTCGAGCGCTGGTTCCCGGTGCACTCCCCGATCATCGACCACATCGAGGTCGTCACCCGCGGTGACGTCCGCCGCGCGAAGCTGTACTACCTGCGCGAGCTGCGCGGCAAGGCGGCCCGCCGCAAGATCAAGGAGAAGCGCGACGCCTGATCGCCTTCACAGTGAGCGCCCGCGAGCCGGGTGCCGCTGGACGCCCCTCGTCGATGTACGGTTGTGCATCGACGGGGGGCTTTCCCGTCGTGCGCGCCGTCCAGGCGCGAACGGTCTGCACGCTCGTCGAGCGTGAGTGGGAACCTGCACGCTCCTCGAGCGTGGGTGTGAACGAGAGCTGGGATGACGGACACGACGCAAGGATCGGGGCGCCGCCCGCAGACCGAGAAGAAGGGCAACGGCGTCCTGACGTTCCTGCGGGACCTCGTCATCATCTTCCTCGCCGCGCTGCTCGTCTCGTTCCTCGTGAAGACGTTCCTGATCCGGTCGTTCTACATCCCGTCGGCGTCCATGGAGGACACGCTCCAGATCAACGACCGGGTGATCGTCAACGAACTCGTGCCGGACGTCGTGTCGCTCAAGCGCGGGGACGTCGTCGTCTTCAAGGACCCGGGCGGATGGCTCACCGGCACCGAGGTGCCGAGCGTGGCGCCGACGACGCAGCCGGCGAAGGCGATCGACTTCCTGCTCACCCAGGTCGGGCTCGGGACCGGTGACAGCGACGACCACCTCATCAAGCGGGTGATCGGCCTGCCGGGCGACAAGGTGACCTGCTGCAACGACCTCGGGCAGATGTCGGTGAACGGCGTGCCGCTCAAGGAGCCGTACACGCTGCTGCCGAGCGGGGCGCCGGCGTCTGCCGACCCGTTCTCGGTCACCGTCCCCGAGGGCACCATCTGGGTGATGGGCGACAACCGCAACGACTCGAAGGACTCCCGCTACAACCGCGACACCCCGTCGAAGGGCTTCGTGCCGCTGTCCGACGTCACCGGTCGCGCCTTCGTCATCTCGTGGCCGATGAGCCGCTGGACCTGGCTCGACGACCACCCCGAGGTCTTCGCGGGCGTGGAGGAGAAGGACGAGTGACCGCCGTCCGGCCGTCGCTCCGGGTCGAGAAGCGGTTACTCGGCGCCGGTCGTGTGACGGTCATCGGCATGGACGAGGTCGGCCGCGGGGCGATCGCGGGCCCGGTCGCGGTCGGTGTCGCCGCCGTGACGATCGACGTCGGCCGCGTGCCCCAGGGGCTCGCCGACTCGAAGCTCCTGTCCGCGCCCCGGCGCACCGAGCTGGTGCCCGTGGTGCGACGGTGGGCGCGCACGGCCGTCGGGATGACCGCCGCCGAGGTCGTCGACCAGCAGGGGATCGTCCCCGCGTTGGGACAGGCCGGCGCGGCAGCCCTCGGCGCACTGGTGGGTGACGGACTGTCGCTCGACGGTGCCGTCGTCGTGCTCGACGGGTCCTCCGACTGGCTCTCCCGCGCGCTGCCGCCGGGTCTCGCCCCCACGGACGGGCCGCTCGAGGTCGTCGTCCGCGTCAAGGCGGACCGCGACTGCGCCTCGGTCGCCGCGGCGTCGGTCGTGGCGAAGGTCGAGCGGGACGCCCTGATGGTGGCGGCCCACGACGACGCCCCGCACTACGCCTGGGCGTCGAACAAGGGGTACGGGTCGACGGCCCACTACGACGGCATCCGGGCCGTCGGGGCGCACGCGCTGCACCGCAAGAGCTGGCTGCACCAGGCGTCGGCCGTGGCCCTCGACGGCTTCGACCTGCTCTCCGCCGTCGGCTGAGACCGCGTCGTCCATCGTCGGCCCGGTCGCCGTAGACTGTGCGGGCGATGGATGACGACGAATTCGACGACTACGACCGCGAGGTCGAACTTGCCCTGTACCGCGAGTACCGCGACGTCGTGTCGCAGTTCCGGTACGTGGTCGAGACCGAGCGGCGGTTCTACCTGGCGAACGAGGTCGACCTCGTGCGCCGTGACACCGAGCACGACTTCTACTTCGAACTGACGATGAACGACGTGTGGGTCTGGGACGTCTACCGTTCCGACCGTTTCGTGAAGTCCGTCCGTGTGCTCACCTTCAAGGACGTGAACGTCGAGGAACTCACCTCGCGGGAACTCGAACTCCCGAAGGAACTCGCGCTCGACGAGTGATCTTCGACTTCGTGTCGGGAATTGCGACGCGAGGGCATTCCGGTGACATTCCTGCAATTGTCGCGCTACGGTGGTGGAGATCCCCACCCCTCGACCCAGGAGCACGACATGGCACAGAAGGTCACCGTCCAGCTCGTCGACGACCTCGACGACTCGCCCATCACCGCCGGTGAAGGCCGGACCGTCGAATTCGCATTCGACGGTTCCAACTACGAGATCGACCTGTCCGACGACAACGTGGACAAGTTCCGCGAGGCGATCTCCGACTACGTCGCCGCAGCACGCAAGGTCTCCGGCCGCCGTTCCGGTGGGAGCGCCGGTTCCGCGCCGAAGTCCGCCCCGAAGCGCGGCAACTCCGAGGAACTCGCCAAGATCCGCGACTGGGCGAAGGAGAACGGGTACGAGGTCTCGAGCCGCGGCCGTATCTCCACGCAGGTGCAGGAAGCGTACGCAGCCGCACACTGACGCTGCCGTTCCAGGACCCCGGGTGATCGTGGATCGCCCGGGGTCCTGTCATTCCTGCACAGCAATTCCATGACATGTGCTCTTCCACAGTCTGTGTTCTCCACCGGCGGTGGAACGCCTCGTTCGGTGATCGTCGTGTTCGGAGGCGACGACATGCAACGACGAACACTCGGCAGGTACGGCGAAGACCGCGCCGTGGAATGGTTGACCGCGCAGGGGTACCGGGTGGTGCAACGCAATTGGCGGTGTGCACGGGGTGAGATCGACGTCGTGGCCCGGCAGGACGACACACTCGTCTTCGTCGAGGTGAAGACGCGGGCCGGCACGACGACCGGTCACCCGCTGGAGGCGATCACGCCCGCGAAGGCCGCCCGGCTGCGTCGGCTGGTGCCGATGTGGTTCGCCGCGCACCCCGGGGTGCACGCACGGGCGATCCGCGTGGACGCGGTCGCGGTGCACGTCGACGGCGACCGGTGCGGGTTCGAGCACGTGGCGGGTGTCCTGTGAGCGGCATCGGTCGGTCCGCCGCGGTCGCGCTGCTCGGGGTGACCGGGCGGCGGATCGAGGTCGAGGCGCACCTCACGAGCCAGCTGCCGGCCTTCAGCATCATCGGCCTGCCGGACACCTCGTTGGGCGAGGCCCGCGAGCGGGTCCGGGCGGCCGCGGCGAACGCAGGAGCCCCGCTGCCCGCACGGCGCATCACGGTCAACCTGACCCCGGCGGCCGTCCCGAAGCGGGGGTCCGGGTTCGACCTCGCGATCGCCATGGCCGTCCTGGCCGGAGCGGACGTCGCGCCACACGTCGACGAGCGGGTGGTGTACATCGGTGAGCTCGGGCTCGACGGGCGGCTCCGTCCGGTCCCGGGGGTGGTCCCGATGCTCCTCACGGCGCGGGACGCCGGGGTCGACCGGGTGGTGCTGCCCACCGGCAACGCCGACGAGGCCCGGTTCGTCCGCGGGGTCGACGTCCACCCCGTCGACTCGCTCCGCGCCGCGGCCATCGACGCCGGGGCGCTGCTGCCACCGGTCGAGGTCGCGCCGGTCCTCGTCCCGCCGGCCCTGCCCGAGCGGTCGCCCGTCGCCGAACTGGCCGACGTCGTCGGGAACCCCGTCGGCGTGCGTGCCCTCGTCACCGCGGCGGCCGGTGGGCACCACGCACTGTTCGTGGGACCACCCGGGGCGGGGAAGACCATGCTCGCGGAGCGGCTGCCCGGACTGCTGCCGGACCTCGACGACGAGGCCGCGCTCGAGGTCGCGGCGGTGCGTTCGGTCGCCGGGCACGGAGCGGCGTCGTGGACGACCCGCCCGCCGTGGGAGGCCCCGCACCACTCCGCCTCCGCGGTGTCGCTGATCGGTGGCGGATCCGGCACGGTACGACCGGGTGCGGTGTCCCGGGCGACGCGGGGCGTGCTCTTCCTCGACGAGGCGCCGGAGTTCCCGCGCGCGGTGCTCGACGCACTCCGGCAGCCGCTCGAGTCCGGGCGGATCACCGTGCACCGGGCAGCGGGTGCGGCCGAGTTCCCCGCGCGCTGCCAGGTCGTGCTCGCCGCGAACCCGTGTCCGTGCGGCAACGCCGGGTCGGCGCAGCTGCCGTGCGAGTGCCCGCCGGCGGCCGTGCGGCGGTACCTCGGTCGGATGTCCGGGCCGCTCCTCGACCGGATGGACGTGCGCGTCCGGGTCCCGCGGGTCACGACCGGGCTGATCCGCGGTGCGGACGGCGCCACCCCGACGACCGCCGAGGCCAGGCAGGCCGTCGCGGCCGCCCGGGCCGTGATGCGCGACCGGCTCGCCGGGACGGGCTGGACCCGCAACGCCGAGGTCTCCGGGGCGTGGCTCCGCGGTCCCGGTCGTGCGGTCCCCGGAGCCACGGCGGTCCTCGACCACGCGCTCGACCTGGGGACGCTGACGATGCGGGGATGGGACCGCGCGATGCGCGTGGCCTGGACGCTGGCGGACCTGCAGGGCGCGGACCGGCCGGACGACCGGCACGTCCGCGACGCCCTCGCGCTCCGGAGTGCGCTGTGAACGGCGGCGTCGACCTGCTCGCGGCCGTCCGCAGCCTGCTCGGGCCGGTCGGCGGTGGCCCCGCCGATGCCGTCGACCCGGTCGAGGCCGCCGCGCGGGTGGCGTGGTCGGCCGTGGTCGAGCCCGGGGATGCGGTCGCCGGTGCGCTCGTGCAGGGACTCGGGGCGGAACGTGCCCTGGCGTCCGTCCGGGCGGCGGAGGACGACGGTCCGCTCGCCCTGGTCGAGGAGTGCGCGGACGTCGGGGTCCCCGGCGCGGAGGACCCGGTGGCGTTCCTCGGCACCGTGGGCTCGGCGCTCGAGCGGTGGGGACCGCGGCTGGCCCGCTGCGACGTGTCCGCGGTCGTCGCGGCGGCCGTGACGACCGGCGCGCGGTTGCTCGTCCCCGGGTCGGCCGCGTGGCCGGCAGGGGTGGACGACCTCGGACCTCACGCCCCGGTCGTCCTCTGGACCCGGTGCGGACGAGCAGCGCCGGGACCGGCCCTCGCCGTCGTGGGGTCGCGGGCGAACACCGTGGCGGGCGCCGAGGCGACGGCGGAGATCACCTCGGCGGCGGCCGACGCCGGGTGCACGATCGTCAGCGGCGGCGCCTACGGCATCGACGCCACCGCGCACCGGGTGGCCGTCGCGGCGGGCACCCCGACGACCGCGGTCCTCGCGGGCGGGATCGACCAGCTCTACCCGGCCGGCAACGTCGAGCTGCTGCGGAACGTCGCGCGGCAGGGTGCGCTGCTCGCCGAGTCGCCGCCCGGGACGCGGCCGACCCGGTGGCGGTTCCTCGCGCGGAACCGGCTGATCGCCGCGCTGGGGAGCGCGACCGTGGTGGTGGAGGCGGGAGCGCGGTCCGGGGCGCTCAACACCGCACACCACGCCGCGCAGCTGGGCCGCCCGGTCTTCGCGGTGCCCGGGGCGTTCTCGTCGCCGGCGTCGGTGGGGTGTCACCGGTTGGTCGTGGAGGGGCGGGCGCAGCTCGTGGTCCGGCCGCGTGACCCCGTCGACGCGGTGGTCGGTCCACGCCGTCCGCGCGGTGGTCGGCACGTGCTGCACGCCGACGAACCGCTCGCGCCGGGGCGGGAGGACCCGGAGGTGCTGCGCGTGCTCGACGCGCTGGGCCGGCGGGCGCTGGGGGAGCAGGAGCTCGCCGTCCGCTCGGGGATGTCCTTCGCCGAGGTCGCGGACGCCCTCGCACTGGCCGAGCTGCAGGGGCTCGTCGTGCACGGCGTCGGCGGGTGGACCCGGTCGTGACGCCGCACACGCCTACCCTGGGGTCGTGGCGGAGCGGACGGACGGACGGATCGTGGCGGCGGTGGAGTCGTTCCTCGAGCACGTCCGGCATGCCAGGGGGCTCAGCGACCAGACGGTCCGTGCCTACGCGAACGACCTCGACCAGTTCGTCGCCTTCGCTGCGGCGCGGGGGAGCACCGGCCTGCAGGACCTCGGGCTCGAACTGCTGCGCGACTGGCTCTGGGAGGCGGACCAGCGCGGACTCGCCCGGTCCACCATCGCGCGTCGGTCGTCGTCCGTGCGGGCCTTCACGCGGTGGGCGAGCGAGACCGGCGTGCTCGCGACCGACCCCGGGGTGCGGTTGCGCGCGCCGAAGGGTGCCGCCCACCTGCCGCGGGTGGTCTCCTCGGACCAGGTGCGCACGGTGCTCGACCAGCTCGCGGTCCGTGCGGACACAGACGACGCGGGTGCGTTGCGGGACCTCGCGGTCGTCGAGCTCCTCTACGCGGCCGCCATCCGGGTGAGCGAGCTCGTGGGCATCGACGTCGTCGACCTCGACCGCTCCCGGCTGACGGTGCGGGTCCTCGGCAAGGGCGGCAAGGAGCGCGTGGTGCCGTTCGGGGTGCCCGCCCGCGACGCCCTGGAGGCCTGGCTCGAGCGCGGACGGCCGCTCCTCGGTGGCCGGACGACACCGCCGGAGCCGTCGGCGCTGTTCCTCGGCGACCGGGGGGCGCGCCTCGGGGTGCGGAGCGCGTACCGCATCGTCGCCCGGGCCCTCGAGGGACTGCCTGGTGGGGGACCGAGCGGGCCGCACACCTTCCGGCACACGGCTGCGACACACCTGCTCGACGGGGGAGCGGACCTCCGTGCCGTGCAGGAGCTGCTGGGGCACGCGAGCCTCGGGACGACCCAGGTCTACACGCACGTGTCCTCCGCCCGGCTGCGGGAGGTCTACCGCACCGCACACCCGCGCGCCTGACCGTCCTCGGTCGCCCCGGTCGCCCCGGTCGCCCCGGTCACCCCGGTCACCCCGGCCACGCCGACTCCGGCAGCAGCACGGGCCAGTCGGCCGACGGCAGGTAGGGGAGCGGATCGACGTACCGTCCGTCCACGCGCGCACCGAGGTGCAGGCACGGCGCGGTCGCGGGACAGTGGCCGACGGCGACCGTGCCCACGGCGTCGCCCTGCGCCACCGTCGTGCCAGCGACGACCGCGGGGTCGACCGAGTCGAGGGTGCTCACCAGGCCGCTGCCGTGGTCGATCGTCACGACCCCTCGCCCGGCCACCGGCCCCGCGAACGTGACCGTGCCGTCCGCCACCGCGACCGCCGTCGTGCCGAGCGGCGCGTCGACGTCGATGCCGCGGTGGCCGGCGGCGTACTCGTCCGACGGCTGCTCCCAGCCCCGGACGACCTCGCGCGCTCCGGTCGGCCACACCCACGGCGCGGCAGTCTCGCCGGGCCGGTCACCGTCCGGGGGCACCGCGGCGGACAGCAGCCGCGGTGCACCGGGGGCGATCAACTCCGGCGCGACGACCACGGCGGTCGTGGACCCGGCCGCGACGCCCACGACCGCCGCGACGACCACCGTGACGACCGTCCGTGGTCCGGTCCGTGTACCTCCCGTGTGCATGACCCGAGCATCGCGGAGCGGGACCACCTCGGACACGACGGCAGGGTGCGCTGTGGACGGCAGCGCGCCCCGCCCACCCAGTGCAGGAACGCCGCGCCCCAGCGACGGAGCCGCGCCCGACCCGCGCGACACCTCCTCCGCGACACCTCCTCCGCGACACCGCACGTGTCGATCGACACGTGGAACGTCGCAGAACGCGTGCGGCCCCACGCGCACCACCCGAACCCGGCCCCGGCGCGCCCACCGCACCCCGATGTGCCCCGGCGGCCACCAGCGAGTACAGTCGGGCGCGCTCCGGAACCACGCAACGCCGCTCGGACGGCGAACAAGCCGACCGCCGGGGCACCGTGCGCCACCCAGCACGGCGGCAGGAACCTGGAGCACCGTGTCGAACACGTCCACCCAGCACGGCGAGGACCGTGCGTTCAAGGGGAAGGTCACCCTGTTCGCCATCGCGGCGGCAGTCGGTGGGTTCCTCTTCGGATTCGACTCCTCCGTCATCAACGGAGCCGTCGACGCGATCAAGGGCGAGTTCGGCCTGTCCGACGCCGCCAGCGGCTTCGCGGTCGCGTCCGCGCTCATCGGCTGTGCCTTCGGCGCCTACTTCGCCGGCCGCCTGGCCGACCGCTGGGGCCGCACCCGCGTGATGTTCTGGGCCGCGGTGCTCTTCTTCATCAGCTCGATCGGCAGCGCCTTCGCCTTCGCCACCTGGGACCTCGTGATCTGGCGTCTCGTGGGCGGTCTCGGCATCGGCACCGCGTCGGTCATCGCCCCCGCGTACATCTCCGAGGTCTCCCCGAAGGCCATCCGCGGCCGTCTGGCGTCGTTCCAGCAGCTCGCGATCACCCTCGGCATCTTCGCCGCCCTGCTCTCCGACCAGCTCTTCGCGGTCACGGCCGGCGGCGCCTCGGAGCAGGTCCTCGGCCTCGCCGCCTGGCGCTGGATGTTCCTCGTCGGCGTCGTCCCGTCGGTCGTCTACGGCGTGCTCGCCATCACCCTGCCGGAGTCGCCGCGCTTCCTGCTCGCCAAGGGCCGGAAGGACGACGCCCGCGACGTCATGGGCAAAATCGTGCCGCGTGACACGGTGAACACGAGCCTCGAGGAGATCCAGGACGGCATCGAGAAGGAGGCCACCGAGAAGAAGGGCTCGATCCGGGGCAACCGCTTCGGCCTCCAGCCGATCGTCTGGGTCGGCATCATCCTCGCCGTCCTGCAGCAGTTCGTCGGCATCAACGTGATCTTCTACTACTCGACCACGCTCTGGCAGGCGGTCGGGTTCAAGGAGGAGCAGTCCTTCCTCATCTCGACGATCACCTCGGTGGTCAACGTCGCCGTGACCTTCATCGCGATCTTCACGGTGGACAAGCTCGGCCGGAAGCCGCTGCTCGTCGCCGGGTCGTCGGGCATGTTCGTGTCGCTGACGATGGTCGCGATCGCGTTCTCGCAGGCGTCGATCGTCGACGGTGAGCCGCAGCTCCCCGGTGCGTGGGGCGTCATCGCGCTGATCTTCGCGAACCTGTTCGTCGTGTCGTTCGGCGCCACGTGGGGCCCGCTCATGTGGGTGCTCCTCGGCGAGATGTTCCCGAACCGCATCCGTGCGACCGCGCTCGGCATCGGCTCGGCCGCCAACTGGGTCGCGAACTTCGTCGTCACGATCTCGTTCCCGGTGCTGTCCGGCTTCAACCTGACGGTCACGTACGGCATCTACGCCCTGTTCGCCCTGCTCTCCCTCTTCTTCGTCATCGCGAAGATCCCGGAGACGAAGGGTCGCTCGCTCGAGGAGATGGGCATCACGGCGGAGGGCGAGACGGTCTCCGCGAAGTAGCGGGGGCTGCGCGTCACCACCTGACGGGAGGCGCGGTGCGGGTCGGACCCGCACCGCGCCTCCCGTCTGTTAGCATTGCCACCGCAGCGCGCTCCAGCGCGCTGACTTCGCGCGTCCACTCGCGTTCCCACCGGCCACCGGTCCTGCTCCCACGAGCGGGCGGCCGTGCGGACAGGACGCCAGGGGTCACGACCACCGGGTCGCGACCGACACAACCGCAACCGTGCGCGCGGCCCGACAGCTGTGCGCCGAGAAACGAGGAGGCACGGCATGGCCGTCGTCACCATCCGCCAGCTGCTCGACAGCGGCGTCCACTTCGGACACCAGACCCGTCGGTGGAACCCGAAGGTGAAGCGCTTCATCCTGGCCGAGCGCTCGGGCATCCACATCATCGACCTGCAGCAGTCGCTGGCCTACATCGACCGCGCGTACGACTTCGTCAAGGAGACGGTCGCGCACGGTGGCACGATCCTCTTCGTGGGCACCAAGAAGCAGGCGCAGGGCTCCATCGCCGAGCAGGCGACCCGCGTCGGCCAGCCGTACGTCAACCAGCGTTGGCTCGGCGGTCTGCTCACGAACTTCCAGACGGTCTCCAAGCGCCTCGCGCGCATGAAGGAGCTCGAGGAGATCGACTTCGACGACACGACGAAGGGCTTCACCAAGAAGGAGCTCCTCATCAAGAAGCGCGAGCTGGACAAGCTCCACAAGACCCTCGGTGGTATCCGCAACCTCACACGGACCCCGAGCGCGCTCTGGATCGTCGACACGAAGAAGGAGCACCTCGCCGTCGACGAGGCGCAGAAGCTCGGGATCCCGGTCATCGGCATCCTCGACACCAACTGCGACCCCGACGAGATCACCTACCCGATCCCGGGCAACGACGACGCCATCCGCTCCGTCGGCCTCCTCACCCGCATCGTCGCCGACGCGGCGGCCGAGGGCCTGAAGACCCGCCACAACGGCGGCGACGAGGAAGAGGCCGAGCCGCTGGCCGAGTGGGAGCAGGAGCTCCTCGCCGGCCAGACGCAGGGCGAGGGCGCGACGGTCCAGGAGAACGACGCCGACGCGCAGGTCGCCGACAAGGAGATCGGCGAGCCGATCGCCGACGCCGACAAGAACGCGGAGCCGACGGCCGAGGCCGCCGCCGCCGCAGAGGCCACCCCGGCCGAGTGACCACCGGGGGCGCCGAGCCGCACGGCTCGGCGCCCCTTCCTTCTCTCGAACACACACAGTCCAGAAAGGACTCCAGTCAATGGCCAACTACAGCCTTGCTGACGTGAAGAAGCTCCGTGAGGACCTCGGGGCCGGCATGATGGACGCCAAGAACGCCCTCGTCGAGGCCGACGGCGACTACGACAAGGCCGTCGAGCTCCTCCGCATCAAGGGCGCGAAGGCCGTCGCCAAGCGCGACGACCGTGCGACCTCCGAGGGTGTCGTCGTCGCGTCGACCGAGGGCGGCGCCACGACCGTCGTCGAGCTCGCCAGCGAGACCGACTTCGTCGCGAAGAACGAGAAGTTCACCACCCTCGCCGACAAGGTCGTCGCCGCGGTCGCCGCCGCCGGTGCGTCCGACGTCGAGGCCGGCAACGCCGCGCCGCTCGACGGCAAGACGGTCGCCGAGGTCATCGACGAGGCCGCCGCCGCGCTCGGCGAGAAGCTCGCGCTCCGCACGGTCACCCGTGTCGAGGGCGACGCCTTCGAGGTCTACCTGCACAAGACCAGCCAGGACCTGCCGCCGCAGATCGCCGTCGTCATCGCCTACTCGGGCTCCGACGCCGCCGAGGCGCGCTCCATCGCGCAGCACGTCGCGTTCGCCAACCCGACGTACCTCACGCGCGACGAGATCCCGGCGGAGGCGATCGAGAAGGAGCGCGCGACCGTCGAGGCGATCACGCGCGAGGAGGGCAAGCCGGAGGCCGCCCTCCCGAAGATCGTCGAGGGTCGCCTCAACGCCTACCGCAAGCAGGTCGCGCTCCTCGAGCAGGACTACGCGAAGGACAACAAGCTGTCCGTCGCGAAGGCCGCCGAGAACGCCGGCATCACGATCCAGGGCTTCGCCCGCGTCAAGGTCGGCGCGTAACGAACCCGTGACGGGGCTCGGAACCACATCGGTTCCGGGCCCCGTTTTCTGCGCGCTGCGACACGCGCGGACCCGGTCGGGAGGCACGACCTCCTCCGCCGGACCGGCTGCGGCCGGGTAGATTCCCACGAGACATTCGACGAAGGGTGCGCCACATGACGAACGAGAAGACCGGACGCCGCCGGGTCCTGCTGAAGCTGTCGGGGGAGGCGTTCGGAGCCGGGTCCCTCGGGGTGAACCCGGACGTCATCAGCACCATCGCCAAGGAGATCGCCGCGGCCGCGCAGGACGTCGAGGTCGCGATCGTGGTCGGCGGGGGCAACTTCTTCCGCGGCGCCGAGCTGTCGCAGCGCGGCATGGACCGCGGTCGTGCCGACTACATGGGCATGCTCGGCACCGTGATGAACGCGCTCGCGCTCCAGGACTTCCTCGAGCAGGCCGGTGCCGCCACGCGCGTGCAGTCCGCGATCAGCATGACCCAGGTCGCGGAGCCGTACATCCCGCGTCGCGCCGAGCGCCACCTGGAGAAGGGCCGCATCGTCATCTTCGGTGCCGGCGCGGGCCTGCCCTACTTCTCGACCGACACCGTCGCGGCGCAGCGTGCGCTCGAGATCGACGCGCACGAGGTCCTCGTCGCGAAGAACGGCGTCGACGGCGTGTACACGGCCGACCCGAAGAAGGACGCCACCGCCGAGAAGCTCCACCACGTGACCTACCAGGACGCGCTGCTGCAGGGCCTCAAGGTCGTCGACGCGACGGCGTTCTCGCTCTGCATGGACAACGGCATGCCGATGCACGTCTTCGGCATGGAGGGCAAGGGCAACGTGGCCGCCGCGATCCGTGGGGAGCGCATCGGCACGGTCGTCAGCAACTGACCCGCACGCTGACTAGACTCGACGCAGTACCGAAGGAGAACCACCGTGATCAGTGATGTCCTGACCGAAGCCACCGAGAAGATGGCGAAGGCCGTCGACGTCGCCAAGGACGACTTCGCGACCGTCCGTACCGGACGCATCAACGCCGCCCTCTTCCAGAAGATCCCGGTCGACTACTACGGCACGCCGACGCCGCTCGCGCAGCTCGCGTCGCTCCAGACGCCCGAGGCACGCACGCTCATCGTCACGCCGTACGACAAGTCGGCCCTCAAGGAGATCGAGCGCGCGATCGCGACGTTCCCGAACCTCGGCGCCAGCCCGTCGAACGACGGCGAGATCGTCCGCGTGACGATCCCGGAGCTCACGCAGGACCGCCGCAAGGAGTTCGTGAAGCTCGTGCGCGGCAAGGGCGAGGACCACAAGGTCGTCATCCGCAACATCCGCCGCAAGGCCAAGGACGACCTCGACGCGCTGAAGGGCGAGATCTCGGACGACGAGATCAGCCGTGGCGACAAGGACCTCGAGAGCCTGACGAAGAAGCACGTCGACCAGATCGACGACGCGCTGAAGAAGAAGGAAGCCGAACTCCTCGAGGTCTGATGCGTCTCCCCGAGCCGGGCGGTGACCGCCCCACCCCACCGCGCCCGTCAGCGTCCGAGTCGACCGCGAAGAAGGGGCTCCGCCAGGACTTCGACGCCCGTGCCCGTGCGGCACGCGCCGACTTCGAGGCGCAGCTCCGGCAGCGGAAGGCCGACCTCGGTGCGCGCAACGAGGCCCTGACGGCGCGGACCGGCCGGAACCTGCCCGCGGCGATCGGGATCGCCCTGGCGTTCGCGGTCGTCATGCTGGGGTCGCTCCTGCTGTGGACGCCGTCGTTCATGGTCGTCGCCGCGTTCCTGCTCGGCGTGGCCGTCTACGAGCTCACGAGCGCCATGCGCTTCGCGGGCCGAGACGTCCCGCGCATCCCGAGCGTCGCGGTGAGCGTCGCGATCGTGCCCGCCGCCTTCCTGGGCGGGCAGGTCGCGGCGCTGTTCACGCTGCTCGGCGGCATCGTCCTCGTGTCGCTCTGGCGACTGGTCGAGGTGGCCGTCGCCCGCGAGAAGCCACCGGCAGGGCACGTCGTCCGCGACCTGACGAACGGCCTGTTCGCCCAGGCGTACGTGAGCCTGCTCGGTGCCTGCGTGGTGCTGCTGTCGGCGCAGCCGGGCGGCCCGCTCTGGGTGATCGCGTTCATCCTCGTGGTCGTGGCGGTCGACACCGGTGCCTACGCGACGGGGCTGAACCTCGGCAAGCACCCCATGGCGCCGCGGATCAGCCCGAAGAAGACGTGGGAGGGCTTCGCCGGCTCGGTCGCGGCGAGCATCCTCGTCGGCATCCTCGTCACCTGGCTCATGCTCGGCCTGCCCTGGTGGACCGGCGTCGTCCTCGGCGTGCTGATCTCGGGCTCCGCGACGCTCGGCGACCTGACCGAGTCGATGATCAAGCGCGACCTCGGGATCAAGGACATCTCGTCGTTCCTGCCCGGTCACGGCGGGTTGCTCGACCGGATCGACAGCATCCTGCCGTCGGCGGCCGTCGGCTACGTGATGTACCTCGTCATCGTCCACTGACGGATCCCTCGAGCGCCCCTCCGCAGCCTGTGCGGCGAGTTCGCGCGTCCAGGTGGCACCAGGCTCCGGTGCTGGCAGAATGTCGCCGTGGCCACCACCTTCCCCACCGCAGACCGCCGAGCACTCGGGTACGACGTCGACGAGGTCGACCGGTTCCTCGAGGACGCCCGCCGTGCGTACACCGCGGCGGACACGGCGCCCGGCATCGAGGCCGCGAAGATCCGCGCCACGGCCTTCTCGATGCGCAAGGGCGGGTACTCCACGGCGCACGTCGACGCCGCGCTCGAACGGCTCGAGGACGCCTTCGCCGCCCGGGAGCGTGAGCGCGAGGTCGCGGAGGTCGGGCAGAAGGCCTGGTACGCCGAGGCCCGCGGCAAGGCCTCGGACGTCGTCGCGCGCCTCGAGCGCCCCACCGGGCAGCGCTTCGCCCGGACGAGCTTCCTCGGCACCGGGTACCACCCGAAGGACGTGGACGCGTTCGCCGAGCGACTGGCCGGCTACTTCCGCGACGGCAAGCCGCTGAGCCTGACCGAGGTCCGGTCGGTCGTCTTCCGGCCGAAGCACGGCGGCTACCGCGAAGCGCAGGTCGACGCGCTGCTCGACGCGGTCGTCGAGGTCATGCTCGCGGTCCGCTGACGACGCGCGGGGGACCGGTGCTTCCCTCCCCGTGACCGTTCCGTTATCCTGGACGGACTCATGGGCAGGCACACGGCAGATCTCAGCTCCGACCGCGGTACCCGCGAGCACCTCGACCGTCCGGTCGTCGGTGAGCGCCGCGCGGCACGTGACCGACTCCGCACGTCGGAGCACGCGGTCCTCCACGCGACCCCGCAGGTCGAGACGGCGACGCTGCCGTCCGCCCCGCTGAGCGCGCCCGCGACCACCCGTTCCACCGCGGGGTCGCCGGCGACCGGGCCGGTCCTGACGCGTCCGGCTCCCGCTGTGACCGCTCGTGGACCGCTCGGCGTCCGCGCCGTCAAGCAGGGTCGTGCAGTCGAGCAGAGCCGCGCCGTCGTGCCGGTCGAGCGTGCACCGCGCACCGTCAACTCGGTCATCCGCGGCCGGGGCACCATCCCCGTGCTGTCCTTCGTGGCCGTCTTCGGGTTCGTGGGCGGATCGCTCTTCAACCCGATGCAGCCCGACGTCGCGCAGGCGGCGGTCACCGCTCCGGTGCTGGTCAAGGCGCCGGTCGAGCCGCAGCAGTACACCGCGCACGGCACGTACGCCGCGTTCGACCTGACCCGCGACGGGTACGGCGTCACCGTCCCGAAGCCGAAGGTCACCGCACCGCCCGCGACCGACGACACCACCGACGCGACGGACACCGACGCGGCGAAGGACGGCACGGCCAAGACGGTCGAGCCCTCGAACACCCTCGCGGCAGCAGCGGCGACGCCCGACCCGGGCAGCGCGCAGGCGATCGCCCAGCAGATGGTGGCCGACCGCGGGTGGGGCTCCGACCAGTTCAACTGCCTCGTGTCGCTGTGGAACAAGGAGTCGGGCTGGCGGGTCAACGCCTACAACCCGAGTGGTGCGTACGGCATCCCGCAGTCGCTCCCGGGCAGCAAGATGGCGTCCGCCGGTGCCGACTGGCAGACCAACCCGGCCACGCAGATCACCTGGGGCCTCAACTACATCTCCGGCGTCTACGGCACCCCGTGCGGGGCCTGGGCGCACAGCGTCGCCAACAACTGGTACTGATCGGCGCCCGGGGGTGCCGCGCAGCAACCGACCGCGGCGGCCCCGCGGCGTCGGGCCGGAGTCGGTCGACGAGGACACCGGTCTCGACCGGCTGATGAGCTCCTGGCGGCGGACCGAGTTCCGTCGTGGGCGCGAGTACACGGTGCAGCCGATCTCGTCGGCGTCCGCGCAGAAGGAGTACGTCTGCCCGGGCTGCGGCGGCACGGTGCTCCCGGGGACCGCGCACGTCGTCGTCTGGCGTGCGGACGGGGTCCTGGGCGACGAGGCCGACCTGGCATCGCGGCGTCACTGGCACAACCACTGCTGGAGCATCGCATGAGCACCGAAGAGACGCGCACGGAGGTCCGGTCCGGCACGGAGCTCCCGGCACGGCGCACGGACGTCGAGCTGGTCACCGACGACCACCTGACGCTCGTGGGGGAGCTGGCCGAGCCGCTCGGACGTCCGGCCCGGGGCACCCTCGTCACCCTGCACCCGCTGCCGACCGCGCAGGGCTTCATGGACTCGCACGTGCTCAAGAAGGCCGCGGCCCGGCTGCCCGCCCTCGCGGACATCGCGGTGCTGCGCTTCAACTTCCGGTCGGTGACCTCGCCCCGCGGGACGTCGGAGGGTGTCTTCGGCGACGGCGTGTCCGAGGGCTTCGACCTCCGCGCCGCGGTGCACGAGACCGTGGCGCGCGGCCTCCCCACGCCGTGGCTGCTCGGCTGGTCGTTCGGGACCGAGGTGGTCCTCAAGCACGCGCTCGAGCACGTCGCGTCCGGCGACGTCGCCGGCGTCGTCCTGCTGTCCCCGCCCCTGCACCGCACGTCGGAGGCGGAACTGGCACGGTGGGCGGACGTCGAGGTCCCCGTCGTCGCCCTCGTGCCGGAGCACGACGACTTCCTGCGGCCGGACGAGGCCGTCGAGCGGTTCGCCGTCGCTCCGAACGTCCGGGTCGTGCCGGTCGCGGGGGCGAAGCACCTGTGGGTGGGGGAGCGGTACGTCCGCATCGTGCTCGACGCGGTCGCGGACCTCGTGGTGCCGGGCAGCGCGCCGCTCCCGACGCACTTCGACGGCTGATCCCGCTTCCGGCCTTCTGATCGGCCCCTCGACGACGTGAGCCGGACGGGAGGCGCTGGTCGCGCCTCCCGTCCGGCTCGCGTCGTGCGGTGGCCCGGTCTCAGCGCCGCGCGCCGTCCTCGGGGTCGGTCGCGTCGTCGGGGTCGGTCGCGTCGGCCGGGTCGGCCACTGCCGGACCGTCGAACAGGCCGGTCGCGTGCGTGAGGACGCCGCGCAGGTTCTCGAGGTACCCGGCGACGGCGTCGCGCTCGGTGCGGATCGCCGCGAGACGGTCCTCGGCCTCGGCTACGACGGCTGCGCTGCGCTCCTCGGCCTCGGCGATCATCCGGTGCACCCGCTCCTGCGTCTCGGCGACCAGGGTGCGGGCGCGCTCCTGCGCCTGCGCGGTGCTCGATCGCTCGAGGTCGTCGGCCTCCTGCTGGAGCCGCTCGGCGCGCTCCCGGGCCTCGGTGGCGCGGCGGGTCGCCTCGGCGAGCTGCAGGTTCGCCTCGTCGAGGTACTTCTGCGTCTCGGCCACCGTCTCGTGGTGCTTCTGCAGGTACTCCTGCTCGGCGGCGTCGCGTCGGGCGGCGAGTTCCGACTCGAGCGCAGCTGCGGCCTGGTCGCGCTCCCGGGCGATCTCGGCGCGCACCGCGTCGCGGTCCCGCTCGAGGTCGGCGCGCATCGTGTCGATCTCCTGACGGAGGGCGGTGCGCTCGGCCTCGAGGCCCGCGAGCTCGGCGACGCGGCGGTCGGCGATCTCGGTGTCCACCTCCGCGTGCTCGCGCTCACGACGCGCGGCCAGCTCGTCGGCGTGCTCCCGCGCGGCG
The DNA here is from genome assembly GCF_040685235.1 of Curtobacterium sp. NPDC089185. Taxonomy (NCBI): domain Bacteria; kingdom Bacillati; phylum Actinomycetota; class Actinomycetes; order Micrococcales; family Microbacteriaceae; genus Curtobacterium; species Curtobacterium sp. NPDC089185. The sequence goes on from NZ_JBFBHK010000006.1 coordinate 30,014, forward strand.
CGTTCGGCGGCGTCGGCGGCCTCGGCCCGCTCGCGCGCGATGCGGCTGCGGTGCTCCTCGAGCTCGGCCGCGATGCGCTCGGCGGTCTCCTGCACGAGCCGCTCGTTCTCGGTCCGGGTCTGCTCCTCGTCGACCCGCAGCTGGGCACGGGCGGCCTGCAGCTCCTGGTCGAGTGCCGTGCGAGCCTCGGCGACCTCGCGCTCCCACCCGGCGCGAGCGGCGGCGAGCTCCTCGTCGAGGGCACGGCGGCGGTCTCCGACCTCGGCGTCGAGCTCGCTGCGGCGGCGTGCTGCCTCGGCGTCGAGCTCGGCGCGCTCGGTCTCGAGCGTGAGGGCGTGTGCGCGCTGCTGCTCGTCGCGTTCGCGCTGCCACGCCGCCCGACCCTCGGCGACCTCGCGCTCGAGCGCGGCGCGGCGGGTCTCCTCCTCGCGGGCGAGGTCCTCCGTGCGTCGGGTGTGGTCGGCCTCGAACACGCTGCGCCGGTGCTCGGTCTCGCGGTCGAGCTCGGCCGCGGCGGTCCGTGCAGCCTCGGCGGCCTGCTGCGCGTCCTCGCGGAGCTCGGCGGTCTCGCGTGCGACGCGGGCACGGAGGGCGTCGGTCTCGCGGATCGCGACGGAACGGACCTCCGCGGCCTCGGTGACGGCTGCGCCACGGACGGCGGCGGCCTCGTTGCGGGCGTCCTGCGTCAGCAGCCCCGCCTCGGACCGGGCCCGCTCGATGGTGTCCGCCGACTCCGCGCGGGCACGGGTGAGTTCGTCGGTCGCGCGGGAACGGGCGTCCTCGAGGGTCTCGGAGGCCTCCTGCCGGGCCTCGCGCAGCAGCCGCTCGGCCTCGTTGCGGCTGGAGGCGCGGAGTCGCTGGGCGTCGATGTCGGCCTGGCTGATCAGGCGGGTGGACTGTTCCTCGGCGACCCGGAGCGTGGACTCCAGGCGCGTCCCGAGTCCGCTGTACGTGGGCGTGCCGGCCTCGTCGAGCTCGCTCTGCAGGTCGGCGACGCGGGCCTGCAGGAGACGGATCTCCTTGGCGGCCTCGGCGCGGTCGGTGTTCGACTTGATGAGCTCGCGACGGAGTTCGTTCAGGGAGCGATCGACGTCGTCGCGGCGGTACCCGCGCAGCTCGGTCCCGAACTCGGCCTCGTCGTTCGCCACGTGTTGCTCCTCGGGGTCGGCGGAGGGCCAGCACCTGGCCCGGGCACGATCCTAGCGGCGGCCCTCCGACCGGGACTGAGACCGCGACCAGCGGTGAGGGATGCGACGTCCAGGGTCCCTCGCTATCCTGGAGCGCTGATTCGCGCGCCGATCCCCCCACCCCGGCGCGGTAGGGAGAAGATCCGTGCGATTCGTCCTGGCGATCGTCAGTTTCGTCATCGGTCTGCTGCTCGTCGCGCTCGCGGTCGGGCAACGCACCGTGTTCGCCCCGCCCTCGTCCCTGGTGGCGCAGTCCTCGAGCTCAGCGTCCGCGCCGGTCACCGTCATCCCCGGGTCGACGCTCACCGCGAACCCGGGCTACCAGCGCATCAACGTCTCCGGCTCGGGCAAGGTCTTCGCCGCCTACGGGCGCACGAGCGACGTGCAGGCCTGGGTCGGCGACGCGAAGCACACCACGCTGCGCTTCGACGCCGAGCAGGACCGCCTGGTCGGCAGGACGACCGGCAGCGGCGACTCGGTGCCCGACCCCTCCGGCAGCGACCTCTGGTACCAGGAGTGGGACGGGGCGGGTCAGTTCACCGTGCGCCTGCCCGCCGACGTGTCGATGGTCGTGCTGAGCGACGGCTCGGCGGCCGCCCCCACGGACGTCTCCGTGACCTGGCCGCGCGACACCGCGACGCCCTCGGTCGGACCGCTGCTCGTGGCGGGCGGGCTCTTCCTGGCCGGCGGCATCGCGCTGCTCGTCTGGGCGTTCCTCCACCAGCGCCGCGGCCGGGGTCCCCGTCGCCGCAGCGGTGGCTCACGTCCGCCGCGCGTGCGGGCATCGCGTCGTGCCGCAGCGGCCGGCGCCCAGGTGCCGGCCCGTGCACGTCGGGGACGCCGACCGTTCGTCGTCGTGCCGATCCTGGTCGTCGGCGCGCTCGGCCTCGCCGGATGCTCGTCCGACTACTGGCCGCAGGGCGGCGGTGCGGCCGCGACGCCGACCCCGACCGCCTCGGCCACCGGCGCCGCCGAGGACACGACCCCGACGGCGGCCACCTCGCAGCAGATCCGCCGGATCGTGCAGCGCGTCGCCGAGGTCGCGTCGAAGGCCGACAGCGACCTCGACGCCTCGCTCCTCGAGTCGCGCTTCACCGGCGCCGCGCTCGAGCTCCGGAAGGCGAACTACGCCATCCGCGCCAAGGACGCCGACGTGGACGCCCCGCCGGCGATCTCCGCCGAGCAGGTCTGCGTCGCGCTCCCGCAGCAGACCGACAGCTGGCCGCGCACGGTGTTCACGGTCGTGGCCGAGGACTGCGGTGCGAAGACCGCTCCGCAGGCCCTGACGCTCGTGCAGGAGAGCGCGCGGGACGACTACAAGGTCGCCTACGACGTGTCGCTCGAGGCCGCGGCGGAGATCCCGAGCCTGGCACCGACGTCGCTCGGCGCCGCGCAGCTCGCCGGGGACACGAAGCTCCTGCGCATCGCGCCCGACGACATCGCGGCAGCGTACGGCGACGTCCTGTCGAAGGACGCCGACAGCGAGTCCGCATCGCTCTTCGCGTCCGACGGCGACGGCCTCCGGTCGACCATCGGCAAGGCGTACAAGGACAAGAAGGCCGACTCGTTGCCGGACACCGCGAAGATCGAGTACTCGTCGGAGGTCCCCGACGACAGCGCGATCGCCATCGCGACCGACGGGGCCGGCGCGCTCGTGTCCGCCGACCTCGACGAGATCGAGAAGGTCACCCCGACGGCGAAGGGCGCCGAGGTCAACACCGAGGGCGCCGTGAAGGCGCTCTCCGGCGTCGACTCCAGCACGAAGGGGGTCAGCGCCACGTACAGCGTGCAGCTGCTCTTCTCCGTGCCGCCGGTGGGCAGTGATGAGAAGGTGGTCCTGCTCGGGTTCACGCAGGGCCTGACCGCAGCGAGTGAGGTGCAATGACCAACGTCCCCCCGACCCCGTCCGGTCTCCGCGGAGCCGTCGACCTGTCGTCCCTCGTCGACCGCGCACAGCGGCCGGCGCAGCCCGGACCGGCGTCGGCGGCGGGCGGCCAGCCCGGGACCGCCCCGACCGGGGCAGCCCCGGCGGGTGCCCCCGCGGCCGGTGACCTGACCGTCCCGTCGCTCGTGATCGACGTCACCGACCAGACCTTCCAGGACGTGCTCCAGCTGTCCTCGGTCGTGCCGGTGATCGTCGACATCTGGGCCGAGTGGTGCGGCCCCTGCAAGCAGCTGTCGCCGATCCTCGAGCGGCTCACCGCCGAGTACGACGGCCGCGTGGTGCTCGCCAAGGTCGACGCCGACACGAACCCGCAGCTGGTGCAGGCCTTCCAGGCACAGTCGATCCCGACCGTCGCCGCGGTCATCGGCGGCCGGCCGCTCGGCCTGTTCGTGGGCGCACTGCCCGAGGCCGAGGTGCGCGACGTGTTCGAGCAGGTCGTCGCCGCCGCCGAGCAGAACGGCGTCACGGGCCGCGTGACGGTCGACGGCGCGTCCGCCGCCGAGCCCGCGGGTGAGCCCGAGCCCGAGCCGCTGCCGCCGCACCACCAGGCCGCGTACGACGCGATCGAACGGGGCGACTACGCCGCCGCGGTCCAGGAGTACCGGACCGCGATCGCGCAGGACCCGAACGACCAGATGGCCGTCGCGGGGCTCGCGCAGGTGTCGCTGCTCGCCCGGCTCGACGGCAGGACCGCCGACGAGCTCCGGAGCGCGGCCGCGTCGGCGCCCCAGGACGTCGAGGCCCAGATGGCCGTCGCCGACCTCGACGTCAGCGGCGGGCACGTCGAGGACGCCTTCGGGCGGCTGCTCGACCTCGTGCCGACGGTGTTCGGTGCGGAGCGCGAGGCACTGCGCGTGCGGCTCGTCGAGTACTTCGAGCTGATCGGTGTCGACGACCCCCGGGTCGCCGTCGCGCGGCGACGGTTGGCGAGCGCGCTGTACTGACGCGAGCGGCCGTCGCGCGACGCGACCATGTGACGGACGGGAGGCCCGGTGCCAGCTGGCACCGGGCCTCCCGTCCGTCGTGTGGTGGGTCGGTCCTGTGGGGCGTCAGTCCGTGAGCCGCAGCCAGACCGCTCCGAGCGGCGGCACGACGAGGTGCGCCGAGGCCGGTCGGCCGGCCCACGGCGTCTCCTCGGCGGTGACGGAACCGAGGTTGCCGACACCGGAGCCGCCGTACTCGGTGGCGTCGGTGTTGAGCACCTCGACCCACTCGCCGGCGGTCGGCAGACCGAAGCGCCGCTCGACCGGTACGCCGGAGAAGTTGACGAACACCGCGAGCCGCTCGTCACCGGCCTTCCGCAGGAACCCGATCGTCGAGTGCGGCGCGTCCCCGCCCTCGATCCACTCGAAGCCGTCGGCGGTGGCGTCGTGCGTCCACAGCGCCGGCGTCTCCCGGTAGACCCGGTTGAGCTCGGCGACCAGCCGCTGGACGCCGTTGTGTCCCGGGTCGTCCGCCTGCCACCAGTCCAGCCCGCGCTCCTCGGACCACTCGGCGACCTGCGCGAACTCCTGGCCCATGAAGAGGAGCTGCTTGCCGGGGTGCGCCCACATGAAGGACAGGTACGCGCGGACGTTCGCGAGCTTCTGCCACTCGTCGCCCGGCATCTTGCCGTAGAGGGAGCCCTTGCCGTGCACGACCTCGTCGTGGCTGATCGGCAGGGTGAACTGCTCGCTGAACCCGTAGACGAACGAGAAGGTCAGTTCGTCGTGGTGGTACGCGCGGTACGCCGGGTCGCGCTGCACGTACTCGAGCGAGTCGTGCATCCAGCCCATGTTCCACTTCTGCCCGAAGCCGAGGCCGCCGGCACTCGTCGGCTGGGTGACGCCCGGCCACGACGTGCTCTCCTCGGCGATCATGACGATGCCGGGGTAGCGCTTGTACGCGGTGGCGTTCGTCTCCTGCAGGAAGGAGATCGCCTCGAGGTTCTCGCGACCGCCGTGGATGTTCGGCAGCCACTCGGTGCGCGAGTAGTCGAGGTAGAGGATCGAGGCGACGGCGTCGACACGGAGCCCGTCGATGTGGAACTCCTCCATCCAGTACAGCGCGTTCGCGACGAGGAAGTTCCGCACCTGCGGCTGCCCGAAGTCGAACACGTAGGTGCCCCAGTCGAGCTGCTCGCCGCGTCGGGGGTCCGGGTGCTCGAACAGGGCGTGGCCGTCGAACTTCGCCAGCGCCCACTCGTCCTTGGGGAAGTGCCCGGGGACCCAGTCCATGATCACGCCGATGCCGGCGGAGTGCAGCCGGTCGATCAGGTACCGGAGGTCGTCGGGCGAGCCGAACCGGGCCGTCGGCGCGTAGTAGCCCGTGACCTGGTAGCCCCAGGACCCGCCGAAGGGGTGCTCGGACAGCGGCAGGAACTCGACGTGCGTGAAGCCGAGGTACTGCACGTGCCCGATCAGCTGGTCGGCGACCTCGCGGTACGAGAGCCCCGGGCGCCACGAACCGAGGTGCACCTCGTAGACGCTCATCGGCTTGTCGTGCGTGGTCGTCGCCGCGCGCTGTTCCATCCAGGCGCGGTCGCCCTCGGACCACTCGTACCGGGAGTCGGTGATCACCGAGGCGGTGAGCGGCGGGACCTCGGTGCGGCGCGCGAACGGGTCCGCGCGCTCGACCCAGCCGCCGTCGGTGAGGATCTGGAACTTGTACCGCTGCCCCTCGAGGGCACCGGGCCAGAACAGCTCCCAGACGCCGAGGTCGTTCAGGCGTCGCATCGCGGTGGTGCGGCCCTCCCAACCCTCGAAGTCGCCGATGACGCGGACGGCCGTGGCGCGCGGCGCCCAGACCGTGAACGCGACGCCGTCGACGCCGTCGACCGTGCGCACGTGGGCGCCGAGGTGCTGCCAGAGCTGCTCGTCGCGGCCCTCGCCGAAGAGGTGCAGGTCGAGCTCGCCGATCGTGGGCGGGAAGCGGTAGGCGTCGTCCGTGGTCCAGGTCGCGTCGTCCGCGTCCGATGCGTCGTCGAGGTCGTAGTCCGCCTCGACGCGGTAGCGCCCGAGCGTGTCGGCCGTGGCACCGGCCCAGAGGCCGTCGCCCTCGGACTCGAGCTCGATGTCGTCGCCCTCCGGGCGGACCAGGCGCACCGCGGTGGCGAGGTGTCGGACCACGCGCACGCTGGTGCCGCCGTCGACGGGGTGCGGGCCGAGGACGTCGTGCGGCTGGGACCAGCGGCCCTCGGCGACCTGTCGGCGGAGCCACTCCTCGACCGGGGCCGGACGGGGCGCGCCGGCCGGAACCGGTGCGGCGCCGGCAGCGGGGGCCGAATCCGCGGGAGCCGCGGCCGGCGCGTCGGGCGCGCCCTCGACCAGTTCGGCAGCCGTCGGGACGACGTGGCGGCCGCCCTCGGACAGCGGCGCGTCGGCACCGTCGTCGGCGGACGTCTGTGCACTGGGGGACGGGGTCGGGGTGGCGTCGGGGGTCGTCGCCACGTGGGCACCGGTGCCGGTCCCGCTCGTCGGAGCCCCGTTCGACTCCGGGCGCTCCCCACCGGCGAGGGTCGCCGACTCCTCGACCCCGCGGTCCGGGGTCTCCGGAGTGGCCGGAGCGGCGCCGGGCAGGTCCTCGCCCGGCGCGGAGGCCCGCGGTTCGTACCGCGGTCCCGCCTCGTCGTTCGCGGGCACCGCACCGGGCGCCCGCACCCGGGTGACGGGCGGCGGGGGCGGCGGCACCGGCGGGACGCTCGGTCCCTGTCCGCGGGCGGGGGTGGCGGGGTTCGGTCGGTCGGAGCCCATCGGCGGGTTCCCCTTCGGGTCGCGGTCGGTCATCGGTGGGGTCCCTCCACGACGAGCAGGTGCACGGGTTCCTGGAACGCGTCGAGCCGGACGTAGTTCGACGAACCCCAGACCCAGCGCTCGCCGGTCACGACGTCGCGGACGTCGAAGGCCTGCTCCGTCGGCAGCCCGAGGGCGGCGAGGTCGAGGTGGACCGTGGTCTCGCGCGCCGAGTGCGGGTCGACGTTCGCCACGACGATGACGGTGTCGTCACGGCCGGAGCGGGTGAAGGCGCCCGGCAGGTGCTTCGAGTAGACGACGATCGCCGGGTCCTCGGCGTGGTGCACGTGGAGGTTGCGCAGCTGGCGGAGCGCGGGGTGCGCCTGCCGGAAGCGGTTGAGCATCGTGACGTACGGCGCGAGGCTCGCGCCCTCGGCCTCGGCCAGCGCGAAGTCACGCGGCTTGTACTCGTACTTCTCGTTGTCGATGTTCTCCTCGGAGCCCGGTCGGGCGACGTCCTCGAAGAGCTCGTAACCGGCGTACATGCCCCACGTCGGAGCGCCGGTCGCGGCGAGCGCGGCGCGCACCTTGTAGCCGGCGCGACCGCCGAACTGCAGGTACTCGGTGAGGATGTCCGGGGTGTTCACGAACAGGTTCGGGCGGAGGTAGGCGCTCGTCTCGTGGCTGAGCTCGGAGAAGTACTCCTCGATCTCCTCCTTCGTGTTCCGCCACGTGAAGTACGTGTAGGACTGCTGGAACCCGGCCTCGGCGAGCGCCCGCATCATCGCCGGACGGGTGAACGCCTCGGCCAGGAACACCGTGTCCGGGTGCTCGTCGCGGACCTCGCGGATGACCCGCTCCCAGAACCAGAGCGGCTTCGTGTGCGGGTTGTCGACGCGGAAGATGCGGATCCCGAACGCGATCCAGTGGCGCAGGACCCGGTGGACCTCGGCGACGATGCCGTCGGGGTCGGAGTCGAACTGGATCGGGTAGATGTCCTGGTACCGCTTGGGCGGGTTCTCGGCGGTCGCGATCGACCCGTCGGCGCGCACCGTGAACCACTCCGGGTGCTGCTGCACCCACGGGTGGTCCGGGGAGCACTGGAGGGCGAAGTCGAGCGCGACCTCCATCCCGGTGTTCTTCGCCGTCTCGACGAACTCGCGGAAGTCCTCCTCGGTCCCGAGGTCCGGGTGGATGGCGTCGTGACCGCCCTCGGGTGCACCGATCGCCCAGGGGCTGCCAGGGTCGTCCGGTCCCGGGGTCAGGGTGTTGTTCGGCCCCTTGCGGGCCGTCGTGCCGATCGGGTGGATCGGCGGCAGGTAGACCACGTCGAAGCCCATGCGTGCCACGGCCGGCAGGCGACGGGCGGCGGTGCGGAAGTCCCCGCTCTTCCAGGTCCCGTCGGCGTTCTTCTTCGCGCCCTCGCTGCGGGGGAAGAACTCGTACCAGGCGCCGACGCCGGCGCGCTGGCGCTCGACGTCGAGCAGCTGCACGGGGGAGTGGGTGCGGAGGGAGGTGAGCGGGGAGTCCTCGACCTCACCGGTGATGCGCGGGTCGTCGACGGCAGCCAGACGGTCCGCGGGCTCGAGCGCGGTGTCCCGGAGCCGTTCGGCCGCCCGGACGGCGGCGGTGGAGTCGGTCTCCTCGGCGAGACGGTCGAGCAGGACGGCCCCGTCGAGGAGCGTCGCCTCGGTGTCGACGCCGGCAGCGATCTTGAGTCGCGCGGCGTGCAGCCAGGTCGCCCAGTCGTCGGAGAAGGACTCGACGTGCCAGGTCCAGACGCCGACGTGGTCGACCTGCACGGTCGCCTCGTACCGGTCGGTGCCGGGCGCGCCGAGGAGCATCGGCACCGTGCGGGTACCGCCGTCGGGGCGTTCGAGCACGAGGTCGGCGCCGATGATCCCGTGGCCCTCGCGGAAGACGGTCGCGCCGAACGTGATCACCTCGCCGTCGAACGCCTTGCCCGGGAACCCGTTCGGGGTCGTCGGAGCGAGCTGGGTGATCGGGATGCGTCCGATCTTCGGTCGGCGGGGTCGGTCTGCGGTGGCCACGGAGCCGACGCTACCCGGCTGGCGGGTCCACGTTCCCCGGATCGCGTCCGCGGTGCACGGTCGGGCGCGCCGGGGAGCCCGTGCCGGGGAGCCGAGCACTTCGTGAGACGCCTGCGCGGTGAGCGCCCTACGCGACCTCGAACAGGTGGATGCCCGGCCCGTACGCGGTGAAGACCTGACCGCCCGGCCGGAGCCGCTCGTGGTCGCGGTGCTTCTCGCTCGACCACGCCAGCCGGTACCCGCTCACGTCCTCACGCGCCGGCAGGGTGAGGTCGCGCGTCCGGCCGCTGCCGTGCACGACGACGAGCACCCGGTCGACGGGCCCGTGCGCCCCGTCCGGTGCCGGTGCCGGTGTGGACTCGGCGAAGTACTGGACGACGCGGTGGATCGGCTGGTCCCACCCGGCGGTCGTCATCGGCTGCCCGTCCGGCCCGTACCAGGACATCCGCGTCGCGCCGGGGGTCTCCTGCCCCTCGACGCCGAAGCGTGTGGGCCGGAGTGCGGGGTGCGCGGCGCGGAGCCCGGTGAGTGCGGCGACCGCCTCGGTCATCGCCTCCGCGTCCTCGTCGTCCGTCCAGTCGACGGGCGTCAGGTCCTCGGAGACGACGTAGGCGTTGTTGTTGCCGTGCTGCGTGCGGCTCCGCTCGTCGCCGGCGGTGAGCATCGGCACGCCCGCCGAGAGCAGGAGCGTCCCGACCAGGTTCCGCATCGACCGTCCCCGGGCCGCGCGGACCCCGCGGTCGGCGGTGTCCCCCTCGATCCCGTGGTTGAACGACCGGTTGTCGTCGGACCCGTCCCGGCCGTCCTCGCCGTTCGCGGCGTTGTGCTTGCGGTCGTGCGAGACGAGGTCGAGCAGGGTGAAGCCGTCGTGGGCGGTGACGAAGTTGATGCTCGCGAGCGGGCCGCGCTCCTGCCCGAACGTGCTGCGCGAACCGGTCATCGCGTCGGCGAGCCGACCGATGCCCGCGTGGGGCGTGCCGTTCCGGCGCTCCTCGGCGATGTCGGTCAGCCAGAACTGCCGCACGGTGTCCCGGAAGCCGTCGTTCCACTCGCTCGTGCCGACGCCGAAGGCGCCCGTCCGCCACCCGTCCGGTCCGACGTCCCACGGCTCGGCGACGACGAGCACGTCCTGCAGGTCCGGGTGCTGCCGGATCCGCTCGAGCAGCGGGTGCGCGGGGTCGAAGACGTGCCGGCCGTCGCGGGCGAGCGAGGCCATGAGGTCGAAGCGGAAGCCGTCGACCTGCACCTCGCGCGCCCAGTAGCGCAGGCTCTCGACGACGAGGTCCGCGGTCGCCTCCACCGAGGTGTCGAGGGTGTTCCCGCAGCCGGTCGTGTCGTAGTAGGCGGCGTCGTCCTCGGTCCAGCGGTACCGGTTCGCGCCGTCGATGCCGCGCAGCGAGGTCGTCGGACCGCCGCGGCCCTCCTCCGCGGTGTGGTTGTAGACGACGTCGAGCAGCACCTGGATGCCCGCCTCGTGCAGGAGCCGCACCATCCCCTTGAACTCGCGGAGGACCGCCGTCGCGCCGGCGGCACGGGCATCGGCGGAGGCGTACGCCGCGTGCGGTGCGAAGAAGCCGAGCGTGTTGTAGCCCCACGCGTTCTCGCGCCCGGCCGCCCGGAGCCACGCCTCGGTGTCGAACGCCTGCACCGGCAGGAGCTCGAGCGTCGTCACGCCGGTGCGCCGCAGGTGGGCGATCGTGCTCGGGTGCGCGACCCCCGCGTACGTCCCGCGGAGGTGCTCGGGGACGTCGGGGTTCGCCGCCGTGAGGGTCCGGACGTTCGCCTCGTACACGACGGCGCGGTCGCGCGGCACGTCGGGCTTGCCGACGTCGCCCCAGTCGAACGACTCGTCGACCACGACGCCCGTCCAGCGCGGGTGGGCGTCCGTGGGGTCCGCGGGCTCGATCCCGCGCGCGGCCGGGTCGAGCAGCGGACGGGTCGGGTCGAAGTCGTGGCGGGGACCCTCCGGACCGTCGACGAGCAGGTGGTACCGGTCCCCGGGGCGGACGTCCGGGGTACGGGTCGTCCAGCGGTCGGTGTCCGCCTCGCGCTCGAGGCGGTGCTCGGTCGTCCGGCCGTCGTCGGCGGAACAGACGACCAGCGTCACCGTGGTCGCCGTGGCCGAGCGCACCGTGAACCGGGGGTCGCCGTCGCCGAGGCGGAAGCCGGGGGTCTCGTCGGTCGCGGTGCTGGGCATGACGACCAGGGTACGAGGAGCCGCGGCTATCCTGGGAACGCACGACCACGGAGGTGCAGTCATGTCGGTCTACCTCGACCACGCCGCGACGACGCCGATCCGACCCGAGGCGCTCGCCGCCTTCACGGAGGCGCTCGCGACCGTGGGCAACCCGTCGTCGATCCACAGCGCCGGTCAGCGCGCGAAGATGCTCCTCGAGGACGGTCGCGCCGCGGTCGCACACTCGCTCGACGCCGAACCGGTGGAGGTCGTGTTCACCTCGGGCGGCACCGAGAGCATCAACCTCGCCGTCAAGGGCCTGTTCTGGGCGCGACAGCAGGACCGGCCCCGCCCGCGCATCGTCGTCCCCGCGGGGGAGCACCACGCGACGGTCGACACGGTGGAGTGGCTCGCGCGCCACGAGGGCGCGGTCGTCGACGTGGTCCCGCTGGACGCGCAGGGTCGCGTGGACCTCGCCGGTCTGGAGGCACGGCTCGCCGACGCCTCGGACGTCGCCCTGGTCACGTTCCTCTGGGCCAACAACGAGGTCGGCACCCTCCAGCCGGTCACCCGGATCGTCGAGCTCGCGCACGCCGCCGGCGTGCCCGTGCACAGCGATGCCGTCGCCGCCTACGGCCAGGTGCCGGTGTCCTTCGCCGGGTCCGGTCTCGACGCCCTGAGCGTGTCCGCGCACAAGATCGGCGGGCCGGTCGGCATCGGCGCGCTCGTGCTCGGTCGACGGGCGACGGTGGAACCGCTCATCCACGGCGGCGGACAGCAGCGCCAGGTCCGCAGCGGCACGCAGGACGCGCCGGCCGCCGCGGCCTTCGGGGTCGCGGCGGCCGCCGGGCTCCACGACGGCTCGGCGCTGCGCGACCGCCTGGTCGCGGGCGTCGCCCGGGCCGTGCCGTCCGCGGTGCTCATGGGGGACCCGGTCGACCGGCTGCCCGGCAACGCGCACTTCACGTTCCCCGGGTGCGAGGGCGACTCGCTGCTCTTCCTGCTCGACGCGGCGGGGGTCGCCGTGTCGACGGGGTCGGCGTGCCAGGCCGGCGTCCCCGAGGCGTCCCACGTCCTCCTCGCGATGGGGCTGTCCGAGGACGACGCCCGCGGGGCGCTCCGCATCACGCTCGGCCACACGACGACCGAGGGCGACGTCGACGCGTTCCTCGCGGCGCTGCCGGACGCGGTCGCCCGCGCGGGCCGCGCCGGGATGGCGTCCAGGGCCCCGCTGCTCGGACGGTGACCGACGGGGCGGGCGCGCACCGTGCCTCCCGTCCGTCGAGCCGGCCGTCGAGCCACGGTCGGCCGCCGCACGGCCACGCCGGTAGGATCGGGGACCATGGTCGAACTTGACTTCACCGAGCAGCTGTCCGCCCTCCGCGAGACCTTCGGCAACATCCGCTCGGTCGTCGACGTCGAGCGGCTGCAGCGCGAGATCGCCGAACTCAGCGAGCAGGCGGGTGCCCAGGACCTCTGGGACGACGTCGAGCACGCGCAGGAGGTCACGAGCGCGCTCTCCCACAAGCAGGCCGAGCTCCGCCGCATCACGGACACCGAGCAGCGCATCGACGACCTCGAGGTCCTGGTCGAGATGGCCAACGAGGGCGACGACCAGGAGTCGGCAGACGAGGCCGCGGTCGAGCTCAAGGCCATCCAGAAGACGATGGGCGACCTCGAGGTGCAGACGCTCCTCGACGGCGAGTACGACGACCGTCCGGCGGTCATCACCATCCGCGCGGGCGCCGGTGGCGTCGACGCGGCCGACTTCGCCGAGATGCTGCTGCGCATGTACCTCCGGTACGCCGAGCAGCACGGCTACAAGACGACCGTCATGGACACCTCCTACGCGGAGGAGGCCGGCATCAAGTCCGCGACCTTCGAGGTGGACGCGCCGCACGCCTTCGGCACGCTCTCGGTCGAGGCCGGCACGCACCGCCTCGTCCGCATGTCGCCGTTCGGCGCGGCCGGCAAGCGCCAGACGTCGTTCGCCGCGGTCGAGGTGATCCCGCTCATGCCGGAGACCGCCGTGATCGACATCCCCGAGAACGACATCCGCGTCGACGTCTTCCGGTCGTCCGGCCCGGGCGGCCAGTCGGTCAACACGACCGACTCCGCCGTCCGCCTGACGCACATCCCGACCGGCACCGTCGTCTCGATGCAGAACGAGAAGTCGCAGATCCAGAACCGCGCCGCGGCCATGCGCGTCCTGCAGTCCCGCCTGCTGCTCCTGAAGAAGGAGGAGGAGAACGCGAAGAAGAAGGAGCTCGCCGGCAACATCACGGCGAGCTGGGGCGACCAGATCCGCTCGTACGTCCTCGCGCCGTACCAGATGGTCAAGGACCTGCGCAGCGAGCACGAGGTCAACAACCCGTCGGCCGTGTTCGACGGCGACCTCGACGGCTTCATCAACGCGGGCATCCGCTGGCGCAAGCAGGGCGACGATTCCTGAGCACCCTCGCGGGGCAGGTGAGCCGCGCGCCTCGGTTGACTTCCGACCGACCCGACCTACCCTGATCCGGTCATGATCAAATTCGACCAGGTCACCAAGGTCTACTCGGGCAACCCGAGTCCTGCGCTCGACGACCTCTCCCTCGAGATCCTCAAGGGTGAGTTCGTCTTCCTCGTCGGCGCATCCGGCTCCGGGAAGTCGAGCTTCCTGCGCCTCGTGCTCAAGGAGGAGAAGCCCTCCCGCGGCCAGATCCACGTGCTGGGGCAGCGGCTGGGCGCGCTGTCGTCCCGCAAGGTCCCGTACTTCCGCCGCAACCTCGGCGTGGTCTTCCAGGACTTCCGTCTCCTGCCGAACAAGAACGTCTTCGACAACGTCGCGTTCTCGCTCCAGGTGATCGGCAAGAGCAAGGGCTTCATCAGCGAGGCCGTGACGGACGTGCTCAAGCTCGTCGGTCTGGCCGGCAAGGCCACGCGCATGCCGCACGAGCTGTCCGGCGGCGAGCAGCAGCGCGTCGCGATCGCCCGCGCCGTCGTCAACAAGCCGGCGATCCTGCTGGCCGACGAGCCCACGGGCAACCTCGACCCGACGACCTCGGCGGGCATCATGGCGCTCCTCGAACGCATCAACCAGGGAGGCACCACCGTGCTCATGGCGACGCACGACGCCAGCATCGTCAACCAGATGCAGCGTCGGGTCATCGAGCTCTCGAACGGCACCGTCCTGCGCGACGAGCAGTCCGGCGGGTACCAGACGCAGGCGCTCCCCATCCAGCGCGGCTCCGGCGTCTCGAACACCACGGGCATCCAGACCATCCCGGGGCTCATCCGATGAGGCTCGGACTCGTCATGGCCGAGGTCGGCTCGGGCCTGCGGCGCAACGCGTCGATGGTCGTGTCGGTCGTCCTCGTCACCTTCATCTCGCTGACGTTCGTCGGCACGGCGATCCTGCTGCAGATGCAGATCAACCAGATGAAGGGCTACTGGTACGACCGGGCGCAGGTCGCCGTCTACCTGTGCACCGACACGGACACCACGGGCAACTGCACCGGCGCGAAGGCCACCGAGGACCAGCGCGACCAGGTCCAGGCACAGCTCGCGTCCTCGACCCTCAAGCCGTACATCGAGAAGACGTACTACGAGGACCAGGACCAGGCGTACGACCGGTTCAAGCAGCAGTTCAAGGACTCGCCGGCGACCGAGTTCGTCAAGCCCGAGTACCTCAACGAGACCTTCTGGGTGAACCTGAAGGACCCGTCGCAGGCCGACGTGCTCGTGGAGAGCCTGTCGAAGGTCGCCGGCGTGCAGAGCGTGGTCGACCAGCGCGGGTACCTGCAGCCGATCTTCAACCTGCTCAACGCGTCGTCGTACACGGCGATCGGCATCGCGTCGCTCATGCTCGTCGCCGCGGTCCTGCTCATCGCCACGACCATCCGCTTGTCGGCGTTCAGTCGACGGCGGGAGCTCGGCATCATGCGCCTGGTCGGCGCGTCGAACCGGTTCATCCAGACACCGTTCGTCCTCGAGGGCGTCATCGCCGCGGCGATCGGTGCCGTCCTGGCCGGCGGGGCGATCGTCGCCGTGGTCTGGTTCTTCGTCCGGAACTACCTGGCACAGCGCTTCTCCGGCACGGCGTTCATCGGCATGGGGGACGCGGCCGTCGTCGTGCCCGCGGTGATCGTCATCGGCGTGCTCCTGGCCGGGGTGTCGGCCTTCATCGCCATCCGCCGGTACCTGCGCGTCTGATCGGACACCTCGACCGCGGCGCGCCGGGAAGGTGCGCCGCGGTCGTCGTGTTCACTAGGCTGTAGGGCTGCGCACAGCAGCACCGGGGTCGGCCCCGGACACCGAAGGGAGCCACCATGGCGAAGGAACGCGGCGAGAAGATCGTGGCGACCAACCGTCGAGCGCGCCACGACTACCTCATCGAGGACACGTACGAGGCGGGCATGGTGCTCTCCGGCACCGAGGTGAAGTCCTTGCGCGAGGGGCGTGCGTCGCTGGTCGACGGCTACGCGTTCATCGACGCCGGTGAGGCGTGGCTCGATTCCGTGCACATCCCCGAGTACACCGAGGGGACGTGGAACAACCACGCTCCGCGACGGAAGCGCAAGCTGCTCCTGCACAAGCAGCAGATCGTCAAGATCTCGCACAAGACGGCGCAGGGCGGCTACACGCTCGTGCCGCTGCAGATCTACTTCCACGACGGGCGCGCCAAGGTCGAGATCGCGGTCGCGAAGGGCAAGCGCGAGTTCGACAAGCGGCAGGCGCTGCGCGAGAAGACCGACAAGCGCGAGGCCGAGCGCGCCATGCGGTCCCGGAACCGCCTCGGCGAGTGAGCGCGGCGGGGTGAGCCCTCGGCGAACGCCGGTGGCATCGTCCAGCACACCCCGCTAGGCTGGGGTCCGCTCCTCACGGGGAGCGTTGGCAACTCAACAGCGTGACAGCGGCTCGCACGTCCGGCCCGTACGGGGATGATCGGTTTCGACATTGCCTGTGTGCCGACGGGAAGCGGGCCGAGGACCCACGGTCATCTCGTGAACGATCCGTGGAAAACAACAAGTGCCAATTCCAAGCGCACTGACTTCGCTCTCGCTGCGTAAGCAGCCCAGCACATGAAGTCCGTCGGCCAGGTGATCGTCTTCTAACCTGAGTTCCGGCGTCATCCAGAGGACTTGCTGCACGGTTGCGCCTCAGGGCCGTGCGGGACTTGCACTGGGACTGGGCCCGTCGTCCTAGAAGCCGGTAGCAAAGGACGGGGCCGAGCAGAACGCCTCATCCGGATACGCCCGTAGAAGACGTCGAACCGCAGCGATGGACGGGGGTTCGATTCCCCCCATCTCCACCATCGCCGGTCGTCGGACCGCTGTCACGCTGATCCTCGCGGGAGGTCCCCGCCTGAGCGCCCCGTCGTCGTCCCCTGGACGGCGACGGGGCGTTCGCTGTTCCTGCGGGTGTCGAGGACTACCGTTCGGTGCAGACGCGGGGCGAGCCTGCGTCGTTCCCGAACGAGAGGCCCACGCGTGGTGCAGGAGATCGCGATCCGAGTCCGTCTGCGGGAGCAGGACCGTCTGGGGCTGGCGGAGTACGAGCGGCTGGTCGGCTCCGTCGCGACCGTCGCCGCCGTGGTCGCGTGGCTGCCCACGCCCGACGAGCGGCTGGTGCTGCGTGGCCGGACCGCCGAGCCGGTGCGACTCGAGACGGTGTCGTACGGCGACGTCTTCGAGATGCTCGTCGTGCTCGACCAGGACTCCGCCGCGGTGGAGCGGGCGGCTGCGGCCGTCGCGGCACTCGTGGCCTCGGTGCGCGACGAGGCGGTCGCCGACGACGTCGCCGGCATCGCGGGAGAGCTCGACCGCCTCGACCGGTCCGCTCCGCGGGGGCGCTCCACGGTCGAGCGCTCGCTCCGCGCGTTCCTCGAGGGAGCGCGCGCGGACGTCCTGGCGCGCAGGACCACCACGAAGGTCCGCGCGGCGCAGGCGCTGCTGCGGCTCGCCGAGGACGGCGCCGAGCTGGTGGTCGAGCGGGTCGAGGACGCGCTGGCGCCCGTCGTCGAGGAGCAGCCCGTCGAGGTGCTCGCGGACTCCGGGAGCGCCGTGGTGGTCGAGCCCGTCGGCGGTCTCGCACCCTCCGACGTGCGCGCTTCCCGTGCGGAGGAGCAGTCGGACGAGGAGCAGGCCGCTGAGGAGCAGCTCGACGAGGAGCAGCCCGACGAGGAGCAGTCGGACAAGAAGAAGGACAAGAAGAAGTCGGACAAGAAGAAGGACAAGAAGAAGTCCGACAAGAAGAAGTCGGACAAGAAGAAGGACAAGAAGCACTGAGCCCGGGCGCGGAGAAGCGGGTCCGGGTGCGGGTCAGAACTCGAACAGGTTCGCCCGCATGCCCCCGTCGCCGTACTCGCGGCGGAGGAGCCCGCGACGCCGGAGCGCCGGCACCAGGTCGCCCGTCATCCGGTACACCTGCGCCGGGTGCAGGTCACCGGACAGGATGAAGCCGTCGTTGTCGGCGTCCGCGCCGAGCTCCTCCGCGAAGTCCGCGAACTCCTCGGCCGTCCCGACGAAGCCCTCGTGCGCGCTGATCCGACCGAGCCGGGCCTTCCGCGTGAGGAGCTCGCGGAGCGGCGCGTCCGGGGTGTCCCCGACCAGCCCGCGGATCGTCCCGGCCGACACGTGGTCGCCGAAGGTACCGGCCGGGATCGGCGCGTCGAGGTCGAGGGCGAGCAGGTCGGTCTCCGAATCGCTCGACCACGCGACGGCCGCGGCGCGCAGGTCGTCGTCGGACGGGTGTCGTGACGCCTCGACGATCCGGTCGGCCTCCTCGACGGAGGGCACCAGCACGGGCTTCAGCACGAACAGCACGCGCAGGTCGCCGGCGCTCCGCCCCGCGTCCGCCGCGGCCGTCAGGACCTTCTCACGGTAGGAGCGGACCGCGGCGGCCGTCAGCGGTGCCAGCGCGAGCTGGACGTCCGAGTGCGTGCCGGCGAAGCCCAGGCCGCGGCCCGAGCCACCGGGGGAGACGACGACCGGGTCAGCGTCGAGCGGCAGCGCGTTGAGCGGGCCGTCCGCGGTGAAGTACGCGCCCTCGTGGTGGAACGCGTCGAGGGCGTCGCCGTCGGCGAAGTGCCAGTCGGCGGGGTCGCCGACGTACCCGTCGCCCCACGAGCGCCAGAGCCGACGGAGCAGGGTGATCCACTCCTCGGCGCGGTCGTACGCGGCGTCGTGGGGGAGCGGGGCCGCACCGACGTGCCGAGCGCTCCCCGTGTCCGTGACGACGTTGAGCCCGAACCGGTCCGAGGACAGGTGCGCGAGCGTCGCCGCCTGCCGGGCCGCGAGGTACGGGGGCGTGATGCCCGCGTTCACGGTCGGCGCGATGCCGATGTGCTGCGTCGCCGCGAAGAGGTACGGCGCGAGGAGCAGCGGGTCGTGCTTCGGGCCGCCGTACGCCTGCCGGATGCGCAGGTCGAGGGTCGCCGGGCTGCCGAGCGAGATCGCGTCCTCGGCGATGACGAGGTCCATGCCGGCGTCCTCGAGCGCACGCACGGACTGCTGGTACAGGGCCGGCTTCGTCCAGTCGTGGCCCCAGTCCCAGTCGGCCCGACCCCACGCCTGCGGGCCGAAGCCCCGCGAGAAGAAGTACCCGAAGTGCTGCAGGTCGCCCATGCTCAGACCTCCTCGACCACGACGTGGCCCTGCGGGACCGTGTGCGCGAGGGAGGCGACCTCCGAGGCGGGGGCGGGGCGTGCCTCCCGGCCGGTGACGGCGCGCGCTGCGGCGAGGCCGCGCTCCAGGTCGCGGAGCAGGTCGGCGACGTCCTCGATGCCGATCGACAGGCGGACCAGCCCGTCGCCGATCCCGAGGTCCGCCCGCTCGGCCGCGGTGCGCCCGGCGTGCGTCGTGGTCGCCGGGTGGAGCACGAGCGAGCGGACGTCGCCGAGGTGGGTCATCCGGCTGAACAGCTCGACCGCGTCGATGAACGCGCGAGCCGCGGGCTCGCCGCCGGCGAGCGTGAACGCGAAGACGGAGCCGGCCCCGCGGGGCAGGTAGCGCTGGGCGAGGTCGTGGTACGGACTGGAGGCGAGACCCGCGTGGTCGACGCTCGTCACCTCCGGCTGCTGCTCCAGGAAGGACGCGACGGCCAGCGCGTTCGCGCTGTGGCGTTCGACGCGCAGCGACAGGGTCTCGATGCCCTGGCGGAGCAGGAACGCGTTGAACGGCGACGGCGACGGGCCGATCCGGGACGCGACGACGTCGCGGGCGTAGACCACGAAGGCCCGGCTGCCGTACCGCTCGACGTAGCTCTGGCCGCCGAGGGCCCGGTCCGGCGTCGTGAGGTGCGCGAAGCGCTCCGGGTGGCGGGACCAGTCGAACCGGCCGCCGTCGACGACGAGCCCGCCGAGGCCGGCACCGTGCCCGGAGAGGAACTTCGAGGCGGAGTGCACGACGACGTCGGCGCCGTGCTCGACCGGCCGGACGAGGTACGGCGTCGCCAGGGTGTTGTCGACGACGAGCGGCACCCCGGCCCGGTGCGCGGTGTCGGCGACCCCGGTGATGTCGAGGACGTCGTTCTTCGGGTTCGGGATCGTCTCGGCGAAGAAGAGCTTCGTGTTCGGTCGGACCGCGCGCGCCCACGCGTCGAGGTCGCGCTGGTCGGCGACGAAGTCGACCTCGATGCCGAGGCGTGCGAGGTTCTGCAGGAGCAGCCCCTTGGTGCCCTCGTAGATGCTCCGGGCGCTCACCACGTGGTCGCCGGCCTCGAGCAGCCCGAGCAGCGCGACCGTCACCGCGGCCTGGCCGCTGCCGACGAGGATCGCCTCGGGGCTCCGCTCCAGCAGGGCGACGCGGCGCTCGACGTCGGCGTTCGTCGGGTTGCCGAGCCGGGTGTACGTGTACCCGTCGTCGGTGCCGGCGAAGCGGTCGCGGGCCTGCTCGAAGTCCTCGAAGAGGAACCCGGACGACATGTGGATCGCGGGCACCCGTGCACCGTGCGCGGTGTCCGGCAGGAAGCCGCCGTGCACCTGTTCGGTCGCGAAGCCGTGGCCGTCGTCCGTCATGGTCCCCTCCTGGTGTCCCGGGTCGTGCGGGTACTCTCGCAGCCCGCGCGACGGCGTGCCGTTGTGCGGCGTCCGGTTACGTCCGCGGGTGTCCCCGCTCGCGCAGCGACGGCGCGACGGCGGTGCGTCAGACCAGCGCGCGCACCCCGGCCGCGACGGTGTCCCAGGTCGCCAGCAGCGGCTCGCGAGCTAACCAGACCACGACGCCGTTCACCGCGACGAACAGCACGAACCAGAGCGCGGCCGGCACCCGCATCTCGGCGGCGGCGATGTGGAAGTCCGTCTGCACGCGTGCCCCCGTGGCGAGCCACCGGGCGACGTGCACGAGCGACCGGAGCCCGTCGACCACGAACGCCGCACCGACCGCGGCGACGACGAGCACGGTCGCCTCCGAGGGGCGGAGCGCGACCCACAGCGCGAGCGCGTCGAACCCGACGACCACGAGCAGCCCGAACCAGTTCCGGACGAACGCGAGGGCGACGAGCCCGACGACCGCGAGCACCGCGACCGGCAGCCACCGCGAGCCCTCGAGCACCCCGGTCACGAGCAGGACGCCCGCCCAGAGCGGGGCGCTGTACCCGGCGAACAGGTTCAGGACCCGGACGAGCCAGCGGATGCCGCCGGGCACCCTGCCGAGACGTACCCAGGCCTCGCCGGAGCCGTCGGGGTGCAGGTCGATGCGGTCGATGCGGCCGCCGAACGGCACGACGACGACGCAGTGACCGACCTCGTGCACGATCGTCGCGGCGATCCGCGCGACCCGGCCGAGCAGGGGGACGAACGGCAGGACGGCGCCGACCAGGACGGCGACGAACACGAGGGGCGGGGCTGCTGCGGTCAAGGCCCCAGGATCGCAGGTCCCGACGGGGAGACGTCTGGGCGTGCACCCGCCGGCCGGTGGTCGTCTAGGTGATGGCGTCGACGACCACGAGCACCACGACCACGACGGTCGCGACGATCGCGAGGCCCGCCAGTACGGCGAGGAACACCGTGAGCTTGTTGGTGTGCGTGTGCCTGGCTATTCGACCGTCACCCACTTCGCGAGGTTGCGGGGCTTGTCCACGTCGCAGCCGAGCTGCAGCGCGAGTTCGCGGGCGAGCATCTGGAGCGGCACGACGGCCTCGATCGGACCCCACGGTGCGGTCGAGCGTCCCCACGCCAGGTCGGCGGCGTCGGTGCGTCGGGGGAGCGCCGGCAGGTCGGTGCCCTCGCCGCCGACGGTGACGACGAACCCGCCCCGCGCCCGCACCTCGGCGACGGCCCACTGCAGGCGCGGGTCACCGTGGTCGACGACGACGACCGGGGTGCCCTCGTCGACGAGGGCGAGCGGGCCGTGCTTCAGCTCGCCGGCCGGGTACGCCTCGGCCCAGCGGTAGCTGAGGACCTCGAGCTTCAGCGCTCCCTCCGCCGCGTAGGGGAGTCCGGGTCCGCGGCCGAGGAAGAGGAACCCCGGGGCGTCCCGCACCGTGGTCGCGAGCAGGGGCACCCGGTCGGCGGCGACGGCCGCGGCCGTGGCCATCCGCTCGGGCAGCTCCGCCAGCTCGTCGACGAGGGCGGTCGCACGGCTCGCCTCGAGCCGACCCGAGGCGACGAGGGCGGACACCACGGCGGTGACCCCGACCAGGACCTGGGCCGTGAAGGTCTTCGTCGCGGCGACGCCGACCTCCGGTCCCGCGTGGCAGTCGAGGACGGCGTCGGCCCGCCGGGCCAGGGACGAGTGCACGTTGTTCGTCAGCGCGAGCACCGGGTGCCGCTCGTCGAGCCGGTCGAGCGCGCGGAGGACGTCGGCGGTCTCGCCGGACTGGCTGATGGCGACCACGAGCGTCCCCGGCGCGAGGACCACGTGGTCCACCTCGCTCGCGACGACGATGTCCGTGGGGACGCCGCCGAGCGTGCGGAGCGTGCCCGCGATGACCTGCCCGGCGTGCAGGGACGTCCCGCACGCGACGACCGCCAACCGGTCGAACGGCGGCAGGCCGAGCCCGACCCAGGTGCTGCCGTCCGCGGTCCGCCGTCGGACCCGGTCGAGCAGCGCCGCGACGACCTCCGGCTGCTCGCCGATCTCCTTCGCCATGTGGTCCGGGTGGTCGCCGAGCTCGAGCGCACTCGGCGCGAACGGCGAGGCGGTCGGGAACGGCACCGGTACCGCGACGCCCTCCGACGACCAGCTCCACGCCTCGCCGAGCTCCACGACGTCGCCGTCGCGCAGCGGGACGAAGGTCTCGCACCACTCCGCGATGGCACCGACGTCGCTCGACACGAAGTCACCGCGGTCGGACCGTGCGACGACGAGCGGGGAACGGTCCGCCGCGGCGACCATCCGGCCGTCCCGGGCGTCGAGGACGACGATCGCCCACGACCCCTCGAGCTGCGCGACCGCGATGTGGACGGCCAGGAGGAGGTCGGGGTCGACGCCCAGGGCCCGCTCGACGAGGTGCGCGATCACCTCGGAGTCGACGTCGGACCGGAACACGTGCCCCTGCCGCTCGAGGGTGGCACGGAGCTGGTGGGCGTTGTCGATGGTCCCGTTGTGCACGATGCTGATGCGCCCCGAGCAGTCGGCGTGCGGGTGCGCGTTCTCCTCGCGCACGGCACCGTCCGTGGCCCAGCGCGTGTGCCCGATGCCGACACCGGAACGGGCGTCGGACGCGGGGGCGGCGTCGGCGCGCGCGGCGACCAGCGCACGGAGGTCGCCGACGCGGGACACCGAGCGGACCGTCTCGAGCTTCCCGGACGCCGTCCGCACGGCGATGCCGACCGAGTCGTACCCCCGGTACTCCAGGCGCTCGAGACCGTCGAGCAGGAAGGGGGTCGCGTCGTCACTGACACGGGCCGCGATGATGCCGCACATCTGGTGTCCGTTCGGGTGGGGACCGCGGGGTCGGTCGAGGGGAGCGGCACCGACCGCCGTCGGGTCTGCCGCGTGTCCGGGACCGTCGGCCGTGTCCGTCCGCGGATCAGGCGGGGACGGACCCGGGACGACGGTTCGGGTACCGGACGTTCGGGGTGCGGGCTGGCCCTCCGGGGAGGGCACGGCGGTCGGTGCAGGAGAAGCCTCACCCGGCGCCACCGTCGCGACAACACCCGCCGCCCGCTCTTGCGGTTCACCGCCGTCGCGGTGCGACGCGGCGGCGGACGGTGCGGTCTCCCGCAACCCGGCACCGGGGCGGACGCCCTCCACCACGCGACGGGAGGCCCGGTGCCAGCCGGCACCGGGCCTCCCGTCGCGTGGTCGGGTCGCGACCGGTCAGGTGAGCAGCGCCACCAGGTGGGAGCGCGAGCGTGCACCCACCTTGCGGTAGATCTGCGTCAGCCGGAGCTCGACCGTCCGCTGCGACATGAAGAGCGACGACGCGATCTCCCGGTTGCGGTAGCCCTCGGTCACCTTCTGCACCACGGCACGTTCCTCGGCCGTCAGCGACGTGAGCACCGCCGACGCGTCCGGAGCGCTCCGCGGCGTCCCGGGGACCGGCGCGGACGGCGTCGGGCCGGAACGGAGCGAGGTCGGCACGCCGAACGACGGCATCGCGGCCGGGGCCTGGGGCGTCGCCAGCGGGCGCCGGAGCCCCGCTGCCTCGTAGGCCGCCGCGGCGGCGGCACCGAGCCGCGGACGCTCCGCGACGGTGCCGACGACCGCCAGCGCGGCGAACGTGCGCGCGCGCTCGTACTGCGAGTCGTGCGGCTGGAACAGTTCCAGCGCCCGACGCCGTGCGGTCTCGCGGGTGGTGTCGTCGGCGACGAGCGCCAGGCTCCGTGCGAGCACCAGGGCACCCCAGCGCGACGGTCGTGCGTGGTGGTCGGCCGCGAGCCGGGCCGTCGCCGAACGGGCGTCGTCGATCCGGCCGGAGCGGACGTACCCCTCGACGAGGTCCCCGAGGTGCCGGAGCACCGCCGGGTTCCGCAGGGACCGACCGACCGCGTCGGCCGCCTCGAGTGCCACGACGGCCTCCTCGACCCTGCCGTCGAGCAGGAGCACCCGACCGCGCAGCGCGTGCAGCTTGGCCGTCGTGCCCCAGAGGAGCGCCGTCGAGCGGAGTGCCAGGCACCGGTCGACGACCTCGAGCGCCTCGTACGAACGTCCCTCGGCGAAGTGCCGCCACGCGATCGCGACGACCCGCGAGGGCTCCCGGACGCGCTGGGCGGCCCCGGCACCGGCCTCCCACGCGTCCACCGCGCGGAGGGCCTGTCGGAAGTTGCCCGACCGCAGCTCGTTCTCCGCCGTCAGGTACCGGGCTCCCTCGGCCCAGACGGTCTGCGTGTCCTGGCTGCGGGCCAGCACGAGGGCGAAGACCCGCCGGGCGCTGCGGGCGCGCTCGGCGATGCTCAGGGCGTGCGCCACCAGGAGCAGGGCGGGGTCCGACATCGCGAGGAGCCGCGCGGTCGCGAGTCCGTCGTACAGCTCGGTGTCGGCCGGCAGGGTGCCGTCGACCGCGGCCACCAGGCACTGCACGGCGCCGGCGATCTCCGCGGTGTGCGGGGTGAGCACCGGTCCGAGCTGCTCCACCCGGGCGAGGAGGTCCCTGGCCTGATCGAGGTCCCACGTCTCCGCGCGGAAGCTCGCGACCATCGCCAGGAGTCCGGCGACGGCGGGGGCTTCGGGTGCTCCCGCCGCGACGGGGACGAGCAGCTCGTCCGCGTGGACGGTCTCGCCGCGCAGGTACTGGACCGAGTACAGCAGCCGGAGCCGCCGCACCTCGTCCTCCTGGCGACGGAACGGACGGATCGCGGCGAGGTAGCGCGCCGCCAGGCCGAGCAGGCGCTGCGCGAGCATCGCCTCGGCGACGCGGAGCAGCGCGGCGCGCTCGTCCTCGCACCCCGAGCCGACGTGCAGGGCACGCTCGGCCAGGGCGACCGCGGCGTGCGGCGCACCGTCGGCGACGTGGGCCGCTGCTGCTTCGAGCAGCGCGACCGAGTCGGGCACGTCGTCGACGAAGCTGCGGTGCCACGCGGCGGCACGGGGGTCGACGTCGGCGCTCGCCGCGGCCAGCTCCGTGTGCAGGGACCGGCGGGACCTCGCGGTCATGCGCCAGTACAGCGCCGACCGGACGAGCGGGTCGCGGACGGTCGCGGACTGTCCGCGGACCACCACGAGCCCCGCGTCGGCGAGGTCGTCGAGGGCGTCGCGGTCCCACCCGGTGGTCCGGGCCACCGGCACGAGTGCGAGCCGGGCGAGGACGTCCAGATCACGTCCCGCGTCGGCGCCGTCGGTCCGCGTGCCACCGGCGGCGACACCGTCGAGACGCTCGAGCGTCGAGGCGGCGATCGCCTCGGTCGTCGCGGTCGGGCGCAGCGGCAGCACGAGCGGCTCCGCTCCGGTGAGCTGCGCGTGGCTCAGCGCCTCGAACTGCTCACGGAGCACCCCGGGGTTGCCCCCGGTGGCGTCGGCGAGGATCGCGAGGACCCCGTCGTTGGCGCCCTCGGGCGCCATGCTCCTGGCGAGGACGAGTGCGTCGTCGGCCGTGAGCGGCTCGAGGCGCAGCATCGGCAGCGCGGCGAGCGGGCTGCCGGACGACACCGAGCGCACCGTGGCCACCAGGCGGAGCGCCGTGCCGGCGAGCCGACCGGCGAGGAACGCGATGAGCTCCTGGCTGTCCTCGTCCATCCGGTCGAGGTCGTCGATGAGGACGACCGTCGGCGGGAGGGTCAGGGTCTGCACGGCCTCGAGGAAGTCGTGCGCGGCTGCCAGACCGGACGGCGCACCGGTCCCGGCAGCGCCCGCCTGCAGCAGGTGGGCGATGTGGGCGGTGGCTCGGGGGTCGTCGAGCGCGGTGAACAGGGAGGTCACGCCGGCCAGGGGCCAACGGGACTCGCTCCCGTTGACACCGACCCGCACGACGGGGAGGGGGACGCGGTCTGCGACCGCGTCGAGGACGCTGCTGCGCCCGGAACCAGGGTCGCCGACGACGACCATCGCGGACTCACGAGGGAGTGCTGCGAGGGTCGTGATCCGGTCGACCTCGAGACGGCGACCGGTGAGTGCCATGACTCACCGGCCTCCGGGTCCGGGGACGGGACGTGCGGAGGGCGTCCGGTCGACGGCACGGCGGGTGACCGTGGCGACGGACGGGGTCCGGTCGTCGGCACGGCGGGTGACCGGTGCGACGGACGGACGCGAGGCGGCGACGGAGCGCGCACCAGGGCTGTCGGTGAGATAACGCGGACGACGAGTGAGGGTGCACTCGGTTCCGCCTGGGAACGATGAAGTCATCGTCTGGACCACCCCTCGGGTTAGGGTTTTTCGGACGAAACGCACGACCCGCGGGACGGAGCCCGGATCTAGGGAATCCGGGCGACTCCCACCGGTCGCCTGTGAGCACGATAACAAAGGCGACGAACGGCCTCGACCGGTCCGTAAGCACGTTGTCCGACGGGCGTGTCCCCAGTCCGGGGGGTGCATGCCCCCCGGGACACCCCCCGTGCCCCCGGACGGGGGGTGTCACGGGGATGGGTGGCTCGTCGAGGGGGACAAGCGGGGTACACCGCCGGTGCTCGGCGCGGAACGGTTCAGGCGTCCGAGCGGCGGATGACCTCGACCACGGCGTCGTGCACCAGGCCGTTCGTGGCGAGCGCGCTGCCGTGCCAGGGCCCGGGGTCGCCGTCGAGCGAGGTGAAGCGGCCGCCGGCCTCCTCGACGATCGGCACGAGCGCGGCGATGTCCCACGGCTTGAGGTCCGGCTCGCCCGCGACGTCGAGGACCCCCTCGGCGACGAGCATGTACGACCACATGTCGCCGTAGGCCCGCGTCCGCCAGACCCTCCGGGACAGCGCGACGAGGGCGTCGAGCCGGTCGTCCTCGTCCCACTGCTGGATGCTGTTGTAGCTGAGGCTCGCGTCGGCGAGCTCCGCGACGCCGGAGACGCGCAACGGACCGTCGGTGGAGTGCGCGCCGAGGCCCTCCGCCGCCCACCAGCGCTTGCCGAGGGCCGGGGCGCTGACGACGCCGAGCACCGGTCGTCCGTCGACGGCGAGGGCGATCAGCGTCGCCCACACGGGCACGCCCCGCAGGTAGTTCGCGGTCCCGTCGATCGGGTCGACGACCCACTGCCGGTGACCCTCGCTGACGGCGTCCGCGCCGGTGTCCGCCGTCGTCTCCTCGCCGAGGAAGGCGTCGTCGGGCCGCTCGGCGGCGAGCCGCTCGCGGAGCGCCCGCTCGACCGCCTGGTCGGCGTCGGTGACGTGCGTGCTGTCGGCCTTCGTCGACACGTGCAGGTCGGCGGCGCGGAACCGCTCGAGGCTGATCGCGTCGGCGGTGTCGGCGAGCGAGCGGGCGAAGTCCAGGTCGGCGCTGAGGTCCACGGAGGCCAGGCTAGCGGCTCGGCCCGGCGGCTAGGCGGCCACGACCTCCTCCTCCTCGAGCCGGGTGACCGCGCGCTCGCGGGCGAGCCGCGTGCGTCGGGCGGCGAGCCCGTGCACGAGGACGCCGAGCAGCACGGCGACGACGAGCCAGAGCGCCAGGACGACCAGCGGGCGGGCGAGCGACGCCGCCGGGAAGTACACGAGGTCCTGCGCCGCGGCGAGCCACGCGGCACCGCTCCAGAACGTGTTGAGCGCCGCGAAGAAGCCGGGCTGGAACGCCGGCTGGAAGATGCCGCCCGAGCTCGTGAAGTTGAGCATCACGAACAGCATCGTGAGGATCGGCGTCGTCCACCGCCCGAGCAGCGGGTGCAGTCCGACGCCGAGCGCGATGATCACGGCGTCGTAGAGCCAGGCGACGAGGAAGACCTCCCACCGGTGCGACGGGACGACCCCGTAGAGCGGACCGGCGACCACGACGCCGATGCCGGCGACCACCGCAGCCGTGGCGGCGCCGACGACCACGGTCCAGAACGCACGGAGCCGGGCGGCCGCGGCGGCGACCGCGATGGCCGAGGCGTAGCCGCCGACGCTCAGGCCGACGAGCAGGAAGAACAGGCCCTGGCCGGTGGTGTCCTCGCTGCCCGTGGGCACGACGTCCTCGACCGTGAACGGCAGGTGCTGCCGGAAGGCGATCGGCAGGAACACCTTCTCGGCCGCCGACGCCGTGGTCTCGCTCGCCGCGGTCGAGACGTAGAGCGTCGCACCGGACGTGCCGGGTGCGTACACGGCGGCGAGGTCGCGGTCCCGCACGGCGCGCTCGGCCGCGGTCGTGGTCGGGACCACGTGGGCGACGAGCCCGCCGTCCGACCCGTCGGTGACGGTCTGGGCGAACACCTGCGCCGTGGGCCCCTGACCGACGATGCCGACGGGGAGCTCGTGCGGGGTGGGGGCGTGGAACGCGCCGAGGTAGGCGAGGGTCATCCCGACCGCGAGGAAGAGCGGGACGAGGACGTGCGACCCGAACGACCGGAGCGTGCTGCCGAGGTGCTCCGGCCGGAGGACCGCGAGCGTCCGGGCGCCGTGGCGGTCCGCACGCGCGGCGTGGTCGGCGTGGTGGGGGTGCGGCACGCGCGCATTGTTGTTCTCTGCAACTTCAGGCACGGGGAGCAACGGTACACCCGCCGCGCCCGCTGCCCACCCGCCGGGGTCAGTCGGTGCCGGGGTCCTCGCCGCCCATGCCCGTCAGGAGCGCCCGGAACGAGTCGAGGCGCTCGACGCCCGTCGGGCCGAGCTCGCCGTCCTGCACGCGGTCGACGATCTCCCAGTCGTGCGCCTGGTCGAGCGGGATGCCGTCGGCCGGCTCGCGGACCGGGACGGCGTGTGCGGCGAAGGCGCGGAACACGTTCGCCGGCTCGACGTGCCCGAGGCCGAACGAGCGGACGCCCGGGGTGTCGATGATCCACCCGCCGTCGCGGACCCGCAGGGCGATCGACGACGACGAGGTGTGGCGCCCGCGGCCGGTCACCGCGTTCACGACGCCCGTCGCGCGGGTGGACCCGGTGATCGCGTTCACGAGGGTGGACTTGCCGACGCCCGAGTGGCCGACCGTGACGGTGACCTTGCCGTCGAGCACCTCGTGCAGGGCGTCGAACGGCACGTCGTCGGACCGGCTCGTCACGATCCGCAGGTCGAGGCACGCGAAGTGCGCGAGGAAGTCGGTCGGGTCCGCGAGGTCGGTCTTCGTGATGCAGAGGACCGGGTCGAGCCCCGCGTCGAACGCCGCGACGAGGTACCGGTCGATCAGTCGCGTGCGCGGTTCGGGGTCGGCCGCGGCGACGACGACGAGCATCTGGTCGGCGTTCGCCACGATCACGCGCTCGACCTCGTCGGTGTCGTCCGCGCTGCGGCGGAGCAGCGTCGTACGCTCCGCCACCCTGACGATCCGCGCGAGGGAGCCGGGGTCGCCGGACACGTCGCCGACGAGGGAGACGTGGTCACCCGTGACGACCGACTTCTTGCCGAGCTCGCGCGCCTTCGTCGCGGTGATGACCCGCTCGCCGGCCGCGTCCGACCCCGCGCCCTCCGTCACGAGGACGCCGAACCGCCCGCGGTCGACGTTCGTCACCCAGCCGACCGGGGCGTCGTCGTGGGTGGGCCGGACCTTCGTGCGCGGGCGGTTGCCCTTCGGGTTCGGCCGGATGCGCACCTTCGACTCGTACTGCCCGTACGCCTCGTCCTCGTCGGTGTCGTCGCCGTCGACGTCGTCCCACCAGCTCACGGTCTCACGCCCCCTTCGTGCCGGTCGCCACGAGGTCCGCCCACAGGTCCGGGAACTGCGGCAGCGTCTTCGCCGTGCAGCCGACGTCGTCGACGGCGACGCCGTCGACGACGAGGCCCACGAGGGCCCCCGCGGTCGCCATCCGGTGGTCGTCGTACGCGGCCCAGTCGCCGCCGTGGAGGCGAGCGGGGGTGATCCGCAGGCCGTCGTCGAGTTCCTGCACCGAGCCTCCCGACCGGTTCACGTCCGCCGCGAGCGCGGCGAGCCGGTCCGTCTCGTGGCCGCGCAGGTGCCCGATCCCGGTGATCTCGCTCGGTCCGTCGGCCAGCGCCGACAGCGCGACCAGCGCGGGGGCGAGCTCGCCGCCGCGGGTCAGGTCGAGCGTGACACCCGGCAGGGAGGCCCCACCCGCCACCCCGACGCCGCCGTCGAACACCAGGTCGTCACCGTCACGCGTCACGGTCGCCCCCCACAGCGGCAGGAGCGTCTCGAGGTCGGCCCCGACCTGCGTGGTCGCGGTCGGCCAGGTGCGGATGCGGACCGTGCCGCCCGCCACGAGCGCGGCCGCCGCGAACGGCGCCGCGTTCGACAGGTCCGGCTCGATCGTGACGTCACGGGCGGCGATCGGCCCGGGGTGCACGACCCACTCGCCGACGGCCGGCTGGTCGACGCGGACACCGCGGGCACGGAGCACCTCGACGGTCATGTCGATGTGGGGCAGGCTCGGCAGGCGGTCGCCGACGTGCGTGAGGTGCAGGCCCTCGTCGAACCGCGGTGCCGAGAGGAGCAGGCCGGAGACGAACTGCGACGAGGCCGACGCGTCGATCGTCAGCCGACCGCCCCGCACCGAGCCGGTGCCGGTGAACGAGAAGGGCATCGCGCCGTCGCCGTCGTCCGTGACGTCCACGCCGAGGTCGGCGAGGGCACCGATGACCGCACCCATCGGACGCTTCCGGGCGTACGGGTCGCCGTCGACGGTGACCGGACCGGTGGCCAGCGCGGCGAGCGGCGGGAGGAAGCGCATCACGGTGCCGGCGAGGCCGCAGTCCACCGCGACGTCGCCGTGCAGCGGGGCCGGCGTGATCCGGAGGTCGGGGCCGTGGGGGTTCGGCTGCGTGCCCGCCGGCTCGACCTCCTCGATGCCGACGCCGAGCTGCCGCAGCGCCGCGACCATGAGCGCGGAGTCGCGCGAGTGCAGGGGGAGCCGGATCGTCGAGGGGCCGTCCGCGAGGGCGGCGAGCACGAGCTCCCGGTTCGTCAGCGACTTGGAGCCGGGCAGGGCGACGTCGCCGTGCAGCGGCCCGCGTGCGCGGGGTGCGATCCACGGATCGGGGTGGTGGGAATGCGTCGACTCGGCCATCGGTTCACCAGGGTACTGAACGCAGCGGGAGGACCATTGGCGACAGCGACCCTGGAACGGACACGGACGGCTCTGCCGCCCGTGCGGACGACGCTCGACGGCCGACCCGGCCTAGACTCGACCGTGATGACGACCGACGAACCGCAGGCAGCACCGCACGACCTGGTCGAGGAGACCGAGGCCCAGCTCGACGCGGTGTCCGAGGAGGCGGATCTCGACGGCACCGAGCCCGAGCCGGCCGACGAGAAGACGGTGTCCGAGGCCGAGCTCCGCTCCCTCTTCGAGGACCAGGCGCTCCCGTTCATGGACCAGCTGTACGGCGCCGCGATGCGGATGACGCGCAACCCGGCCGATGCGTCCGACCTCGTGCAGGAGACCTTCGTCAAGGCGTACGCCGCGTTCCGGCAGTTCCGCCAGGGCACGAACCTCAAGGCGTGGCTGTACCGGATCCTCACGAACACGTTCATCAACACGTACCGGAAGAACCAGCGGAACCCCTACCAGGGCACCATCGACGAGCTCGAGGACTGGCAGCTGGGCGGCGCGGAGAGCGTCACGCAGTCGATCTCCGCGCGCTCCGCGGAGGCCGATGCGATCGACCACCTGCCGTCGTCCGCCGTGAAGGACGCGCTGCAGTCGATCCCCGAGGACTTCCGGATGGCCGTGTACTTCGCGGACGTCGAGGGCTTCTCCTACCAGGAGATCGCCGACATCATGAAGACCCCCGTGGGGACGGTCATGAGCCGTCTCCACCGTGGTCGCCGGCTCCTCCGGGGGCTCCTGGCGGACCACGCACGCGAGACCGGCATCGTCCCGGACGCAGCGTCGACGGCGACGATGCGTGGACGCGGCCGGAAGACACCTGCGACCGCTGGTCGCACCGACGGGAAGGACGCACGATGAGCGGCTGCGACTGCTCGAAGGCCAAGGCCGAGCTCGAGGAGTTCCTCCACGACGAGCTCCGGGGCGCCGACGCCGCGGACATCCGCGAGCACATGGAGACCTGCGAGGACTGCACGAGCGAGCACCGCGTCGGCGTCGTCCTCATGGAGACCGTGAAGCGTGCCTGCAGGGAGACCGCGCCGGACCAGCTCCGGTCGGAGATCCTGGCGCGCATCCGCGTGGAGCAGGCGACCCACTAGCCGTCGCGGGCGCACTGGTCGTCACACGGACGGTGCCGTCGGTAGGGTCGGCCCCATGACCCTCACCGCCGAGTCGATCACCACCTGGTCCGACACGGACGTCGCCGACGTCACCGCCCTCGTCCGCCTGCTCGGGCACGTCGTCGACGAGCCCGCCATGCGCGCACGGCTCGAGCGGCTGGTCCCGGAGGCGGGACACCGCACGTGGCTCGTCCGTGGTGCCGACGGTCGCGCGGTCGCGGTGGCGGGCGCGCAGGTGACGTGGTCCTACGCCAGCGACGAACCGACGGCGCAGCTCCTGCTGCTCGTCGTGGACCCGGCGGCCAGGAGGGACGGCACCGGTTCGGCGCTCATCGACGTCTTCGAGACGTGGGCCGCCGAGCAGGGCGCACACCGTCTCAGTGCGGTGTCGGCCGCCGCGACCGACAGCGCGCACCGGTTCTACCAGAAGCGCGGCTACCACGAGTCGGGCGTCCGGTACACGAAGCTCCGGTAGTCGGAACGGACGACGCGCCCCGTTCCCACGGGGCGAGTCGTCCGTTCCGGGGCGCTGCTGCGCCTCGTCTGCCTCGTCTGCCTCGTCTGCCTCGTCTGGCTCGTCTGGCTCGTCTGGTGCGCTCGGTCAGCCGAGCGCCTTGCGGACGACGTCCGATGCCTCCTGCGCGGAACGCTTCGACGACCCGGTCGCCGGCGCGGCACTCGCGGGGCGTGCGGCCACCGAGAGCGGCCGACCGTCCAGGTGCGGCGACAGGTTCATGCAGACGTACGGCCAGGCACCCTGGTTCTCCGGCTCCTCCTGCGCCCACACGACCTCGGCCTGCGGGTACCCGGCGAGCACGTCGAGGAGCTGACGGAGGGGGAGCGGCGCGAGCTGCTCGAGCCGGACGAGGGCGACGTCGGTCGCACCGGACTTGTCGAGCTCGGCACGCAGGTCGTGGTGCACCTTGCCCGAGTGCAGGACGACGCGGCGCACGGCGCCCCGGTCGGCCACGCGGTCGTCGTCGAGGACCTCCTGGAACGTGCCGCCGGTGAACGCCTCGACCGGGCTCGTGGCCTGGCGCAGCCGGAGCATCGCCTTCGGGGTGAACACGACGAGCGGCTTCTGCGGCCGCGCCCACGCCTGACGGCGCAGCAGGTGGAACCACGACGCCGGCGTCGACGGACGCGCGACGATCATGTTGTCCTCGGCACAGAGCTGCAGGTAGCGCTCGATGCGGGCCGACGAGTGGTCCGGCCCCTGGCCCTCGTAGCCGTGCGGGAGCAGGAGCACCAGGCCGGAGCGCTGGCCCCACTTCTGCTCGGCGGACGAGATGAACTCGTCGATGATCGTCTGCGCGCCGTTCGCGAAGTCGCCGAACTGCGCCTCCCAGAGCACCAGGGCCTCGGGACGCTCGACCGAGTAGCCGTACTCGAAGCCCATGGCCGCGTACTCGCTGAGCAGCGAGTCGTAGATGTAGAGCCGGGCCTGGTCCTCGGCGACGTTCGCCAGCGGCAGCCACTCCTGACCGTTGATCCGGTCGTGGAACACCGCCTGGCGCTGCACGAAGGTGCCACGCCGGGCGTCCTGGCCGGCGAGCCGCACGGGCTTGCCCTCGACGAGCACCGAACCGATCGCCATGAGCTCGGCCATCGCCCAGTCGATGCCGCCCGAGCGGGTCATCTCCGTGCGCTTGGTGAGCAGCTGCTGCAGCTTCGGGTGGATCGAGAACCCGGCGGGCGGGTTGCTGTGCGCGTCGCCGATGGCCCGGACGAGCTCCTCGGAGATCGCGGTCTCGTGCACCTCGACCTCGGTGTCGTCGCGCTGCGCACTCGGACGCTCGAGGCCGTCGACCGCACCGTCGTCGTCGGTGGTGATCACCGGCATCGTCCCGGTCTGCGCCTCGTGCGTCTCGGCGAACGCGCGCTCGAGGCGGTCCTGGAAGTCGCGGTGGGCCTCGTCGTACTCCTCCTGAGTGATGTCACCGCGGCCGACGAGGGCCTCGGTGTACAGCGTGCGGACCGAGCGCTTCGCCTCGATGAGGTTGTACATGAGCGGCTGCGTCATCGACGGGTCGTCGCCCTCGTTGTGCCCGCGGCGGCGGTAGCAGATGAGGTCGATGACGACGTCGCGGTGGAACTCCTCGCGGTAGGCGAAGGCGAGCTCGGCCACGCGGGCCACGGCCTCCGGGTCGTCCCCGTTGACGTGGAAGATCGGCGCCTGGATGGTCTTGGCGACGTCGGTCGAGTACACCGAGCTGCGGGCCGACTCCGGCGGCGTGGTGAAGCCGACCTGGTTGTTGATGACCAGGTGCACCGTGCCGCCCGTGCGGTACCCGCGGAGCTGCGACATCTGCAGGGTCTCGACCACGACGCCCTGGCCGGCCATCGCCGCATCGCCGTGCACGAGCACCGGCAGCACGCCGAAGGTGCCGGGCGGGGTGCGGTCCTGCTTGGCGCGGACGATGCCCTCGAGCACGCCGTCCACGGCCTCGAGGTGCGACGGGTTCGCCGCGATCGTCACCGGGATGCTCGACCCGTCCGAGGCGCGGAAGACGCCCTCGGTGCCGACGTGGTACTTCACGTCGCCCGACCCCTGGCCCGACACGGAGCCCGGCAGGGACGACCCCTCGAACTCGCGGAAGATCTGTCCGTACGTCTTGCCGGCGATGTTCGTCAGCACGTTGAGGCGGCCGCGGTGGGCCATGCCGATCGCGACCTCGTCGAGCCCGGCGGCGGACGCCTGCTGGATGAGCGTGTCGAGGAACGCGATGGTCGACTCGCCGCCCTCGAGCGAGAAGCGCTTCTGGCCGACGTACTTCGTCTGCAGGAACGTCTCGAAGGCCTCGGCCTCGTTGAGCTTGCCGAGCACCCGCAGCTGCTCGTCCTTCGACGGCTTCGAGTAGGGGACCTCGATGTGGCCCTGCACCCAGCGGCGCTGCTCCGGGTCCTGGATGTGCATGTACTCGACGCCGACGGTCCGGCAGTACGCGTCGCGGAGGATGCCGAGCACGTCGCGCAGCGGCGCGTTCGTGGTGCCGGCCAGGCCACCGGTGACGAACTCGCGGTCGAGGTCCCAGAACGTCAGCCCGTGGTTCTCGATCTCGAGGTCCGGGTGCGTGCGCTGGCGGTACTCGAGCGGGTCGATGTCCGCCATGAGGTGCCCGCGGACCCGGTAGCTGTTGATGAGCTCCTGGACGCGCGACGTCTTGTTGACGCGGTGGGCGAGGTCGACGTTGATGTCGTTCGCCCACTGGATCGGCTTGTAGGGGATGCGCAGCGCCGAGAAGATGCCCTCGTAGAAGCCGTGCTCGCCGATCAGGCGCTCGTGCACCTTCTTGAGGTACTCGCCCGACCCGGCGCCCTGGATGACGCGGTGGTCGTAGGTGCTGGTCAGCGTGATGGTCTTGCCGACGCCGAGCTCGACGAGCGTCTTCGTCGCCGAGCCCTGGAACTGCGCCGGGTACTCGAGCGCCCCGGCGCCGATGATCGAGCCCTGGCCCTTCGTCAGGCGGGGGACCGAGTGCACAGTGCCGATGCCGCCCGGGTTCGTCAGCGAGATCGTGGTGCCCTGGAAGTCGGCCGGCGTGAGCTTGTTGTCACGGGCGCGCTTGACGAGGTCCTCGTAGGCGGAGAGGAACTGCCCGAACGTCAGGGTCTCGGCACGCTTGATGCTCGGCACGAGGAGCGAGCGGGTGCCGTCCTTCTTCGGGACGTCGATCGCGATGCCGAGGTTCACGTGCGCGGGCGTGACGACGAAGGGCTTGCCGTCGCGCTCCTCGTAGGAGACGTTCTGGCTCGGGAATTCCTTGAGCGCCTCGACCATCGCCCAGCCGATCAGGTGCGTGAACGAGATCTTGCCGCCGCGGGCCCGACGCAGGTGGTTGTTGACGACGATCCGGTTGTCGATCATCAGCTTCGCGGGGATGGTCCGCACGCTCGTCGCGGTCGGCACCGTGAGCGAGGCGTCCATGTTCGACGCCAGGGTCTTCGCCATGCCCCGGAGCGGGGTCGCGACGTCCTCGTGGGTCTCCTCGTGGTCGTCCGCGGCGTCGTTCGCCTCGGCCGGGATCGGCTGCGGCGTCGGCTGGCGGGACGTGGTCCGCGCCTGGATCGACCCGGCGGGCTTCGCCTCGGCCGGGGCGTCACCGGTCGCAGGCTGCTGCGTGGTCGACTGCGTCTGCGTGGTCGACTGCGACTGCGGAGCCGACGCGGCTGCCGGGGTGCCGGCGGTCTGGGAGCGGTGGTAGCTCTCGAGGACCGGCCACCAGGACTCGTCCACGGAGTGCTTGTCGGCGACGTACTGCTCGTACAGCTCGTCGACGAGCCACTCGTTCGCCCCGAATTCGCCCGCGGTCTCGTCCGTACCCGTCGTCTGGCTCGACACAGCCGATCGCCCACTCTCCGTCGATAGATGCTCGTGTGTGTCGTGCGGGCAGCCCTGCCGCGCACTGGACGCCAGCCTAGCCGCTCGGCCGTGACCGTTCGGTGACCGTCGACGCGTGCCGCCGGTCCCGTCGTCGTCCGCGCGTGTCGCCCGCCGACGCCCGCGGATCGACGGCTGCCGGGGGTCGCCGGAGCCGTACAGTTGAGGGCATGAGGTTCTACGAGACGCGGCCGACGCACGACCTGACCTACTCCGACGTCTTCCTCGTCCCGAGCCGCTCCGGCGTGACGAGCCGCTTCGACGTGGACCTCGCCACGAACGACGGCACGGGAGCGACGATCCCGATCGTCAGCGCCAACATGAACTCGGTGACCGGACCGCGCCTCGCCGCCACCCTCGCCCGTCGCGGCGGACTGGGCGTGCTGCCGCAGGACATGCACCTGCAGGACCTCGCCGCCGCCATCCGGTGGGTCAAGGAGCAGCCGGTCGACTTCGACACCGCCTACGACATGGGCGCCGACACCACGGTGTCCGAGGCGCTCGAGCAGCTGCTGCCGGTCGCCGGTCGCGGGGTCGTCGTGCGCGACGCGGCGGGGGAGTACCTCGGCTGCGTCCCGGCCGCCCGCCTCGGCACCGCCGGTGCGGACGCCGTGCTCGGGGACCTGCTGCACGGTGCGTCCACCGCGATCGACGCGGACGACGCCGGCACCGCGCGGCACGTGTACGACGTGCTCTCGGCGGCCGAGGTCGACTTCGCCCCGGTGGTGCGCCACGGCCGGGTCGTCGGCACCACGAGCCAGACGAGCGCGATCCGCTCGGACATCTACACGCCCGCCGTCGACGGCGAGGGACGCCTCCGCGTCGCGGCCGCGGTCGGCATCAACGGCGACGTCGCCGCGAAGGCGAAGGCCCTCGCCGCGGCCGGCGTCGACGTCCTCGTCCTCGACACCGCGCACGGCCACCAGGAGGGCATGCTCCGCGCCCTCCGCACGGTGTCCGCGCTCGGCCTCGGCCTGCCGATCGTCGCCGGGAACGTCGTCACCGCGGACGCCGTCGCACACCTCGTCGACGCCGGCGCGAGCATCATCAAGGTCGGTGTCGGCCCCGGCGCGATGTGCACGACGCGCATGATGACCGCGGTCGGGCGCCCGCAGTTCTCCGCCGTGCTCGAGACCGCGGCGGCCGCGCGGTCGCTCGGCGCGCACGTGTGGGCCGACGGTGGCGTGCGCTACCCGCGCGACGTCGCACTCGCCCTGGCGGCCGGCGCCTCGGCGGTGATGATCGGCTCGTGGTTCGCCGGCACGCTCGAGGCGCCCGGGGTGCTCCGCCGCGACTCCGCGGGCAAGGCGTACAAGGAGAGCTGGGGCATGGCGTCCGCGAAGGCCGTGCGCGAGCGCTTCGAGCGGCTCGACCCGTACGAGCGGGCGCGCAAGGCGCTCTTCGCCGAGGGCATCTCGTCGTCGACGATCTACCTCGACCCGGAGCGCCCGAGCGTCGAGGACCTGCTCGACATGATCACCACGGGCATCCGCAGCTCGGCGACGTACGCCGGCGCCTCGTCGCTGCACGAGTTCGCCGAGCGCGCGCTGGTCGGCATCCAGTCGGCCGCCGGCTACGAGGAGGGCAAGCCGCTCCCCGTGAGCTGGTAGCGCTGCCGCGGGACGCGACCAGCGGACGGACGGGAGGCGCGGTGCCAGCTGGCACCGCGCCTCCCGTTCTCCACGTGGCGGGGTCTACCGCCGTCGGGTCGCGTCCTCGACGGTGCCGACGAGTTCCTCGAGGATGTCCTCGAGGAACAGCACGCCGACGGTGCGGCCGTCCGCGTCGAACGCCCGCGCCACGTGCCGCCCGGCTGCCCGCATGGTCGCCAGGGCGTCCTCGAGGTCCATGTCCGTGTACAGCGAGATGAGCTGCCGGATGCGCTTCGGCGGGACCGGCACGTCGAACTCGTCGGGCCGCAGGTCGATGACGTCCTTGACGTGCACGTAGCCCGTCGGGTCGCCGTCCTCGGCCACGAGGACGTACCGCGAGAAGCCGCGCTGGGCGACGGCCCGCTCGACGTCCTCGGGGGTGGCGTCCTCCGGCAGGGTGACGAGGTCGGACATCGGCACGGCGACGTCGCGGACCTTCTTCTCCGTGAACTCGAACGCCATCGCGAGCTTGCCGTCGTCGGTCAGGGTGCCCTCGCGACGCGACTGCTCGACGATCGTCTGGACCTCCTCGACCGTGAAGGCGCTGACGGCCTCGTCCTTCGGCTCGACCTTGAAGAGCCGCAGGACGCCGTTCGCGACCGAGTTGAGGCCGACGACGACCCAGTGCAGGCCGTGGCCGATGTACCAGAGCGCCGGGACGAGCACGAGCGCGGCGCGGTCCGGCATCGAGAACGAGATGTTCTTCGGGACCATCTCGCCGAACACCACGTGCAGGAACGACACGAGCAGCAGCGTGAAGACGAACGCGACGATGCCGATGACCTCGACGCTCCAGCCGGTCAGGCCGAGCGGGACCTCGAGCAGGTGGTGGATCGCCGGCTCCGACACGTTCAGGATGAGGAGCGAGCAGACCGTGATGCCGAGCTGCGTGGTGGCGAGCATGCGCGTGGCGTGCTCCATCGCCCAGAGCGTCATCTGCGCCGCCTTCGACCCGGCCTCGGCGCGCGGCTCGATCTGCGACCGTCGGGCCGAGATCACGGCGAACTCCGCGGCGACGAAGAACGCGTTGCCGAGCAGCAGGACGACGAGCCAGAAGATGCCCCACCAGTCTGAACCGGCGGGACCGGACTCACCGGCGGCGAGGACCAGGCCGTCGTGCACGGACGCGGCGCTCATCGGGAGCCTTCCTTCGTGGCGGGGATGATGATCCCGGTGGCCGGGCGCTGCGCGGTGGCGGTGCTGCCGGTCGGCGTCGGGTCGGGGTGGGTCGGGGTCCAGCGGATGCGGTCGACACGGCGACCGTCGAGGCGTTCGACGCGGAACACGCCGTCCTCGAGGGCGATCTCGTCGCCGACGACGGGCAGTCGACCGAGCGTCGACATCACGAAGCCGCCGACGGTCTCGTACGGGCCGTCCTCGGGGACGGTGACGCCCGCGCGGTCGGCCAGTTCGTCGGGGCGGAGCAGGCCCGGGAACGTCAGCCACCCGCGCGACCGGACGACGTCGATGCGCGCGCGGTCGTGCTCGTCGGACACCTCGCCGACGATCTCCTCGACGAGGTCCTCGAGCGTGACGACCCCGGCGGTGCCGCCGTACTCGTCGACGACGATCACCATCTGGTAGCCGCGGCTGCGGACCTCGGCGAGCAGGGTGTCGCCCGGCATCGTCTCGGGGACGCGCTCCGCCTCGGTCATGAGCGCGCCGACCGGCACCTCCGGGCGCTTCTCGCGCGGGACCGCGACGGCCTGCTTGACGTGCACGATGCCGACGACGTCGTCCGCGTCCTCCTCGATGACCGGGAAGCGGCTGAAGCCGGTGCGGCGGGCGAGGGCGACGACGTCCTCGGCGGACTCGGACACGCGGATCGTGGAGAGCCGCGGACGCGGGGTCATCACGTCGCTGGCGCTCAGCTCGGAGAACGCGATGGTGCGCTGCAGCAGCGTCGCGGTGTCCTGTTCGAGCGAGCCCTCGGACGCCGAGCGGCGCAGCAGGGAGCTGAGCTCCTCGGCGCTCCGGGCACCGGACAGCTCCTCCTGGGGCTCGATGCCCATCGAGCGGAGGACGGCGTTCGCGGTGCCGTTGAGCAGGGCCACGGCGGGCTTGAACACGGCGGTGAACGCGATCTGCAGCGGGACCACGAGCTTCGCGGTCTGCAGGGGGAGCGCGAGCGCGAAGTTCTTCGGCACGAGCTCACCGAGGATCATCGACAGCAGCGTCGCGATGACGAGCGCGACGATCGAGCCGACGGTCTCGACGATCGCCTCGGGCAGGTCGAGCGCGAGGAACGGGGCCTCGAGCAGCGTCGCGATCGACGGCTCCAGCAGGTAGCCCGTGAGCAGGGTCGTCAGCGTGATGCCGAGCTGGGCGCTCGACAGGTGCGTCGAGGTGACCTTCAGCGCGCCGATGACGGGGGACAGGCCGGACTCGCCGCGGTCGCGTCGGGCCTCGACCTCGGCGCGGTCGAGGTTGACGAGCGCGAACTCCGAGGCGACGAACACGCCGGTGCCGAGGGTCAGCAGGATGCCGCCGACCAGCATGACGACGTCGACGGGACTCATTCTCCACCTCCCGACGCACGGGAGGAGGGGCTGCTCACCGAGTGAGCGCCGGATGAGTGGGAAGGCGAAGAGGAATTCGGAGGATCGTCCACAGTGAGGAACATGGTAGCGGCTGGAGGCAGGGGAAGCCGAGAGGACGTACAGGAGCCGACCCGCGCCTCCCGCCCGGTGCGGTGACCGCGGACGGGAGGCACGGGTCGCCCCGCGCGGACCGGCCTACGCCGTGACGCGGGCCCGGTGGTACTGCTGCGGTTCGTAGTCGAGGGCGACGCCGAGCTCGGCGGCCGCGCGCAGCGCGAACGACGGGTCGCGGAGGAACTCGCGCCCGACCATCACGACGTCGGCCTGCCCGGTCGCCACGACCTGCTCGGCCTGGAACGCGGTGGAGATCATCCCGACCGCGATCGTGCCGATGCCGGCCTCGCGGCGGACGGTCTCGGCGAACGGCACCTGGTAGCCGGGTCCGACCGGGATCGCCGCCCGCGCGACGTTGCCGCCGGTCGAGACGTCGGCGAGGTCGGCGCCGTGCTCGGCGGCCCAGCGGGCGACCTGCACGACCTCGTCGACCGTCAGGCCGCCGTCGGTCCAGTCGGTCGCCGAGAAGCGGACCACCACCGGGTAGCCCTCGCCGACCTCGGCGCGGACCGCGTCGACCGTCTCGAGGAGCGCACGGGCGCGGTTCTCGAGCGAGCCGCCGTAGCCGTCCGTCCGGTGGTTGCTCAGGGGCGAGAGGAACTGGTGGAGCAGGTAGCCGTGGGCCGCGTGCAGCTCGACGAGGTCGAAGCCGGCCTCGACGGCGCGGCGCGCGGCGGCAGCGAAGGCCAGTGCGACGACGCGGATGTCCTCGGGTTCGAGCTCGCGCGGGGTGGCGTACCCGTCGAAGGCCTCGGCGGACGGGGCGACGGTCTGCCAGCCGCCCTCGGACGCGGGGACGCTGCCCTGCACGTCGTTCCACGGGCGGTACGTCGAGGCCTTGCGCCCGGCGTGCGCGAGCTGGATGCCCGCGGCGGCGCCCTGCGCGTGCAGGAAGTCGACGATCGGCCGGAAGGCGTCGCGCTGCTCGTCGTTCCACAGCCCGACGTCCTGCGGCGTGATCCGGCCCTCGGGCACGACGCCCGCAGCCTCGACCACCACCGCGCCCGCGCCGCCCTTGGCGAACCCGCCGAGGTGCACGAGGTGCCACGCCGTCGGGACCCCGTCCTGCTGCTCGACCGAGTACTGGCACATCGGCGAGACCCAGAGTCGGTTGCGGACGGTGAGGTCGCGGATCGTGATGGGTTCGAACAGGGCGTGCGTCACGCGGGTGCTCCTTCGGCGGTCCGTGCCGCCAGCTCCTGCAGGAAGGTCCGCAGCGCGGTCGGCGACGTGTAGTGGTGGCCGACCGCCCCGATCGCGTCCGCGCCGGCGGCGTTCTCGGCCCTGTTGTCGACGAACACCATCTGCTCGGGCGCGATTCCCAGCCGCTCGCACGTGGTGCGGTAGACGGACGGGTCGGGCTTGAGGACGTGCTCCTCGGCACTCACGACGACCGTCTCGAACAGCGAGCCCATCGGCGATCGCCGGTACGGGTCCCCGAAGTCGAAGCCGGCGTTCGAGAGCATCGCCAGGCGCGTACCGGCGTCGTGGAGCTCCTCCACGACCGCCAGGGTCTCCGGCTCGACCTCGAACCACCCCGTGAAGTCGACCGACCAGAAGCGGTGGACGTCGGTCACCGTCCAGGTGCGCCCGGTCCGGGCACCGATGGCCCGCCAGTAGTCGAGGACCGACAGGTCGCCGCGGTCCAGGTCGTGCCGGAGCTCCTGGTAGACCGGCAGCAGCTCGTCGGCCGGCACCGCGGTCATCGACACGAGGGTGTCCCACGCGCCGTGCGGCGTCCTGCTGATCACCTCCCCGTAGTCGAAGACCACCACGCGACCGGGCAGGAACAGGCTCATGCGCTCCACCGTAACGTGGCGGTCGTGAACGACTCCGTCCCCTTCGCCCCCGCAGACGCCGCCGCCTGGACCACCGCCCCGCACGGCGAGTCCACCAAGTACCGACGCGGGGTCCTCGGCGTCGCGACCGGTTCGGACCGCTACCCCGGCGCCGCCGTCATGGGCGTCGACGCCGCCGTCCACACCGGCGTCGGGATGGTCCGGTACGTCGGTCCCGCACGGGCGACCGACCACGTGCTGAGCCGTCGACCCGAGGTGGTCTCGGGCACGGGACGCGTGCAGACCTGGCTCGTCGGGTCGGGGATCTCCGCCGGGTCGCTCGGCGAGCTCGACCCGGCGACGGCGGCGGCGTTCGGGCACGCGTCCGAGGACGGGGTTCCCGTCGTGGTCGACGCCGGCGCGATCCCGCTCGTCGACCTCGGGCCGCTCGCGGTGCTGACCCCGCACGCGGGGGAGCTCGCGCCCGTGCTCGACACCTCGCGCGAGGACGTCGAGGCGGACCCGGCGGCAGCGGCGCTCCGCGCGGCCGAGCGCACCGGGAGCGTCGTCCTCCTGAAGGGGTCGGCGACGCACGTGGCGACCCCGGACGGCTCGGTGCGGCTCGTGGCGACCTCGGCGACGCCGTGGCTCGCCGCCGCGGGGGCCGGTGACGTGCTCGGCGGGGTGCTCGGTGCACTCGTGGCGACGCGGCAGGGCGCCGCGGAGGCCGACGGGTCGTCGCTGTCGCCGTCGGACCTGGCGCACCTCGCCGCGACGGCTGCGGTCGTGCACGGACTCGCGGCACGCCGGGCGTCCCGCGGCGGTCCGTTCACGATGACGGCACTGATCGAGCAGCTGCCCGGTGTGGTGCGGGACCTCGTCGTCGAGGGCGACGCGCGGGGGTAGCCGGCGGGGCGGTGTGCGGCGCAGGGTCTGCGACGTCGCGCGCGTCGATCGACACGTGCGGTGTCGCACGGTGCGTGCGCACATGGTTCGTGCGCCGGCGGTGGGTCGCGTCGGGACGCGGGGTCGCGTCAGGAGGCGGGGGTCGCGTGCACCAGGAACTCGACCGCGCCGGCGTCGTCGACCTTGACGAAGCCGAGGTCGGGCGCCTGCACGCCGAAGTCCGAGAACGTGATCGGCACCGAGCCGGAGACGTCGACGCCGTCGCCGCTCAGGCCGACCTGGAGCTCGGCCCGGACGGCCTTGGTGACGCCGTGCAGGGTCAGCTCGCCGGACGCCTCGACGGTCGTCGTGCCCGAGCCGCTCGGCACGGCGTCCGCGACCGGCTCGGTGAGGGTGAACGTCGCCTCGGGGAAGGCCGCGACGTCGAGGGCGGAGTCGCGGAAGTAGGAGTCGCGCTGCGCCGAGTCGGTGGCGATGTCCGCGACCTGCACCGTGACGGTCGCCGCGGTGATCGCGCTGCCGTCGACCGTCGCGGAACCGCTGACGCTGTCGGTCCGACCGGTGACGGTGACGTCGGAGCCGTTGAGGACCTCGTGCACGCGGTACCCGGCCTCCGAGTCACCGCCGATCGCCCAGTCGCCGGACAGGTCCGCGGCGTCGAGGGTGGACGGGGCGCGGCTGGCGGCGACGGAGGGTGCCGCCGACGCCTTCGCGTTCTCGTTCGACGAGTACACGTTCGTCCCGACGGCGACGCCGACGACGGCGAGCACGGCGACGACGAGGACGACACCGGCCCAGACGAGGGGCTTGCGGCTGCGGGGGCGCTGCGGTTCGGGGGTCACGAGCAGAACGGTGACACGTCCTCCTCAGGAGTGGCTGGCAGTTCCCCGCTACGCTCGTCCGGTGCAGAGGTCCCGGTGGGTCGGCGTCGTCGGGTTCGCCCTGGCGTTCCTGCTCGTGCACGGCCTGCTCTGGTGGCTCGCCACGACCGTGCCGAACCAGCCGTTGGGCGACGTCCTCATCACGTACCGGCGCTGGATCGAGGTCGGGCGCGTCGACCACTCGTGGGTCGGGGTCGACACCGACTGGGTGTACCCGGTGTTCGCGATCGTGCCCATGGCGGCGGCCGCGCTCGGTGGGACGGCCGCGATCGGCACCGGGTGGCTCGCGCTCATGGTGGTGCTCGACGCCGTGGCGTGCGCCTTCCTCTGGCGCTTCCGCGCGTCCGGCGTCCGCGTCGTGTGGTGGTGGCTGCTCTTCTTGCTCGCCCTCGGCCCGATCGCGCTCGGACGCATCGACACCGTGGCGACCGCGCTCGCCCTGGTCGGCGTCGCCTTCGTCGTGACCCGGCCCGCGGTGGCCTCCGCCCTGTTCACCGCCGCCGCGTGGA
Source organism: Curtobacterium sp. NPDC089185 (assembly GCF_040685235.1). Classification (NCBI taxonomy): domain Bacteria; kingdom Bacillati; phylum Actinomycetota; class Actinomycetes; order Micrococcales; family Microbacteriaceae; genus Curtobacterium; species Curtobacterium sp. NPDC089185. The sequence continues at coordinate 74,939 of NZ_JBFBHK010000006.1, forward strand.
CCAAGGTCTGGCCGGCCGCCCTGGTGGGCGTGCTGCTCCTGCTCCGACGCGGGCACCGTGGGACGGTCGTCGCCGGCGCCGCGGTCGTCACCGGCCTGGTCGTCCTGGTCGACGTGCTCTACGGCGGCGCGCCCCACCTGCTGTCCTTCGTCGGCGAGCAGAGCGACCGTGCGCTGCAGATCGAGGCGCCGCTCGCCACGCCCTTCATGTGGGCGGCGGCGCTCGGCGTGCCGGGCGCAGCGGTGTACTACGACCGCGAGATCCTGACCTTCGAGGTGTCCGGTGCTGGTACCCATGCCGCCGCGGCCCTCTCGACGCCGCTCATGGCCCTGGTCGTGCTCGGCGGGGTGGCTGCCGCACTCCTCGCCGTCCACCGCGGTGCCCGCCGGGCCGAGGTCGGGCCGGTGCTCGCGCTGCTGTTCGTCGCCGCGCTCATCGCCACGAACAAGGTCGGGTCGCCGCAGTACGTCGGCTGGTACGCGGTGCCGGTGGTGTGGGGGCTCGTCGCCGGTCGTCCGAGCGCCCGTCGATTCCTGCCCGTCGCGATCGGTGTGCTGCCGATGGCCGTGCTGACGCAGGTGATCTACCCCGGCTACTACGACCAGCTGCTCGCGGTCGAGCCGTGGATCGTCCTCGTGCTCACGGTGCGCAACCTGCTCGAGGTCGCGGTGCTCGTCTGGGCGGTCGTCGTCCTGGTGCGTCTCGGGCCTGGGTCCTCGCACCGCCGCGCCGACGCGGGGGAGGCGCGGTCGGCGCGGCGGGACGTCGCCGGGGGCAGGATGGACGCATGATCGTCGCGTTCTCCCTCGCCCCGTCCGGTGGTCCCAGCGCAGCGTCGGACGGCTCCGTGCACGACGCCGTGGCCGCCGCGGTCCGCGTCGTCCGGGAGTCCGGGCTGCCGAACCGCACCTCGTCGATGTTCACCGAGGTCGAGGGGGAGTGGGACGAGGTCATGGACGTCGTCAAGCGGGCGACCGAGGCCGTCGCCGCGTACGGCACCCGGGTGTCGCTGGTGCTCAAGGCCGACATCCGCCCCGGGCACACCGGCGAGATCGACGGCAAGCTCGAGCGGCTCGAAGCGGCGCTCGACTCGTAGCGCCGGATTCGTGGCGCTCGACTCGTCGCGCGCGCCGACCGGCGTCGATCCGTGCGTCAGGGGTACATGCGACCGTTGTTGCGGTCGCGTTCCGCCTGCCGGAGCGCCTCGGCGATCTCGGGGTCGCTCCCGTCGTAGCGACGTGACCGCGAACCGAGGTCGGTCAGGTGGTGCATCCACAGCCACAGGCCCACCGCTGCGAGCACCACGATCCCGGTCACGATCCACCACCCCATGTCGGGCAGCGTACGCGAACGAGCGCGTCGAGTGCAGGCACGCTGGGAGGTACGCGACACGCCGGAGGCATCCCGTCGATGTCGGTGGGCGGGTGTCTCATGGTGCGCACCGGGCCGCACTGCGCAGCTCGACCACGGTGACTGCGACGACGAGGAGTGCCACATGATGCACGACGGCTGGTGCCCGGACTGCGACCTGCAGACGGTCGTCATCGACTCCGACGAGCAGGGTGACGGTGCCTGGGCGACCTGCACCGAGTGCGCGGCCGGGTGGGTCCACCGCGACGAGGTGCCCGAGATCGCACCCCGGGCCGCCCGCTCCGTGGAGCGTCGCGCGGCCTGACCGCAGAGTCGCACCCCACCGGCACGACCGTCAGGAACGCCGAGCGCGCCGCAGCGTCTCCGACGGCAGCTCGCCGAACCGCTCGCCGTACGCGCCGGCGAACCTGCTGACGTGCAGGAAGCCCCAGCGCGTGGCGACCTCGGTGACGGTGACGCCGTCGGGGGCCGCGGTGAGCAGGTCCTCGCGGACCCGTTCCAACCGCAGCCGTCGCAGGTACGCCATCGGCGTCGTGTCCAGCGACCGTCGGAATCCCTCCTGGAGGCTCCGGACGCTCGTGCACGCGGCGGCGGCGAGCTCCCCGACGGTCCACGGCCGCGCCAGGTCGTCGCGGAGGTGTTCGACGGCCCGGGACACCGATCGGGCACCGGACCCGCCCCGCGGGACCGCGAGCGCAGCCGAGTGGTCGTGCGGCTGCCCCAGCAGCAGGCTGTGGAGGAACACCTGCTCGAGGGCCCGCACCGCGAGCGGGTGGGCGAGCGGGCCGTCGGACCGCCCGGAGGCCTCCTCGACCAGGCGGAGTGCCTGGGTCACGGCGCGGCCGCCCGCGGTGTCGAGGGCGAACGCGGGGTCGAACTCGATCGGGTCGGACACCGGAGCGTCCAACAGGAGCTCCAGTTCCGTCTGCAGCTCCTGTCGCGGGATCATCACCGCGACCTGTGCGAACCAGTCACTGCAGTCGAGGTCCACCGGGCGCCCCGGCATGAAGACCCCGGCCGTCTGCTCCGAGCCGTGCAGTGCCGGGCCGCCTGCTGTCCGTGCGGTCATCCGTGCCTGCACGGGTACGTCGAGGTGGTACTCGACGGGCTCGGCGGTCCGGATCCGGACGGCCTCGCGGAAGCGCATGTACCCGAAGGTGATCCGTCCGACGCGGAGTGCGTTGAGGTGCATGCGGACGGCGGGGGAGCGGTCCGCCGACTCCACCTGCACGGGGAGGAACACCTCGCTGAGCGCCGCGGTCGCGTCGTCCGCGGTCGTCGTCGCCGCCACGGGGTGGGACGCGAACAGTTCGGCAGGTCGCCCGGTCATGCGGCGACTCTACCCAGTGGGATCCGGTCGACCGAGCGCCGCGTCTCGCACATCGACGGTGTTCCCGCGCTCGGCGGATGGCGATGGGCCCGTGCCGGTGCACGCGGCCGGGTCCCTGCGGTCGGGCAGGCGTCGAATCGATTCGGCCAGTCGCCTTCCGTCGACGGTTTGGAGCGGTCTACACTGCTCTGACCGGGGCACCAGGACGTGGTCCGGTCGTTCGACGCCGAACCGGACCGTCCCTGCGCGCAGCCGCACCGGGCGATGACCTCGCGCGACGCACGAGGAACGGTCCCCGCGCGTGGTGACACGCGTGCCCGGCCGGTCCGCAGGCCGGCGTTCCGGAACCCAGCTCCGCTCCTCCCGTCAGAGAACAGGTCGCATGACGCTCACCACCCCGACGCAGCGCGCTCTCGCGCTCATCGCCCTCGCGCTCGGCGGCTTCGCCATCGGGTCGACCGAGTTCGTCGCGATGGGACTGCTGCCGAACATCGCCGAGGCGCTCCTGCCGACGCAGTACGCCGCCGACCCGGCAGCCGGCGTCGCGCACGCCGGGTGGCTCGTCAGCGCCTACGCGCTCGGCGTGGTGGTCGGCGCCCCGACCATCGCCGCGATCTCGGCGACCTTCCCGCGCAAGGGCCTGATCCTCGTGCTCCTCGTCGGCTTCGTCGTCGCGACGATCGCGAGCGCGGTCCTGCCGAGCTTCGGCCTCGTGCTCGTCGCCCGGTTCGTGGCCGGGCTGCCCCACGGTGCGTACTTCGGCATCGCGTCGATCGTCGCGGGTGAGATCATGGGTCCGGGCAAGCGCGGCAAGGGCATCGCGATGGTGATGCTCGGGCTGTCGATCGCCAACGTCGTGGGCGTCCCCGCGATCACCTGGATCGGGCAGAACGCCGGCTGGCGGATCGCCTACGGTGTCGTCTCGCTGCTGTTCGTGCTGACGTTCCTCGCCGTCGCCGCCTTCGTGCCGCGCAGCGCCGCCGACGCGCACGCGACCATCGGCCGGGAGCTCCGGGCCTTCCGGTCGCCGCAGGTCTGGATCGTGATGGGCCTCGGGGCCGTCGGGTTCGGCGGGTTCTTCGCGGTCTACTCGTACATCTCGCCGCTCGTGCAGAACGTGACCGGGCTGCCCGAGTCGGCGGTGCCGCTCGTGCTCGTGGTCGTCGGTCTCGGCATGGTCGTCGGCGGTGTGCTCGGCGGACACCTCGCCGACCACAGCGTCAAGCGCACGATCTACATCGGCATGCTCGCGCTGATCGGTGCGCTGCTCGTGACCGTCTTCACGGCGCAGTGGGTCTGGGGCGTGTTCCTCGGGGCGTTCCTGCTCGGCGCGACCTCGTCGGCGATCCCGCCGGCGGTGCAGTCGCGGCTCATGGACGTCGCCGGTGACGCGCGCACCATCGCAGCGGCGCTCAACCACTCGGCGTTCAACATCGGCAACTCGCTCGGTGCGGCCCTCGGCGGCGCGGTCATCGCGGCCGGGTTCGGCTTCCTGGCACCCGCGTGGCTCGGCATCGTGCTCGCGCTGCTCGGGCTGCTCGTCACGATGGTGAGCTACGGCGTCGAACGGCGGACGGACCGGCGCACGGCGCTGCGGTCGTCCTCGCCGTCCACCGGCCCGATCACCGCGCCGGTCCCGACGGTCTGAGGCGCCCGGCCGCGGCGACCGGTCGGCGGTAGGCGCGTCCACACGACGGACGGGAGGCCCGTGGCGGTGTCGCCACGGGCCTCCCGTCCGTCGTGTGGTCCGGTACCGGACCGACCGCTACAGCCCGACGGGGCTGCCGTCCTGCACGATGATGCCGTCGGTGATCGCACGCTTCCGCAGCGCGACCTTCGTGCCGACGTCGAAGCCGGCGACGCGGTACTTCTCGCGGATGCGCTTGAGGTAGCTCTTGGCGGTCTCCTCGGAGATGCCGAGCTGGTAGGCGACGCTCTTCACGGGCTCGCCACCGCCGTAGAGCGCCATCACGCGACGCTCCTGCGCGCTGAGCTTCGGGACACCGCCGACGTCGCCGCTGTTGATCGCCAGGTCGAGCTCCGCGGACACGTACTGCTCGCCGCGCTGGGCGGCACGGATCGCCTCGACGATCATGTCGGCGTCCTCGCTCTTGACGAGGTAGCCGAGGGCACCGGAGGCCAGGGCCTCACGGACGACGTTCGGCTCCGAGTACGTGCTCATGACGACGGTCTTGACGCCGGCCGTCTTCAACGTCGAGATCTTCAGCGAGACCGGGATCGAGTCCTTGAGGTCGAGGTCGAGCAGGACCACGTCGACCGGGAACGCGGGGCTCGTGAGGAGCTCCGGCCAGGTGGTCACCGCGGCGACGAGCGTGATGTCGTCCGCGGCGCTGCGGATCCACTCGGTCAGCGCGCCGAGCAGCATCCGGTGGTCGTCGACGAGTGCGAGTCGGATCGGTTCCTCTGGAGTCGCCATCAGGCGTCCTTTCTCGAAGGAGGTGCGGGGCCGATCCTAGGTGGACGGGCCGTTCTGGTCGGGCAGGTGGAGCGGGTGTCCGGCAGATCGGGCCCGGCCGGTCGGTGGTGCGGGTCGTGCGGTGTGACTGGTCGTGCGGCGGTGCCGGTCGTGCTGGTGCTGGTCGTGCTGGTGCGGTGCCGTCGCGGGTCGCGGGTCTCGCTACATCGTCGGGTGTCGGTCGACGACGCAGTGGGACACGATGTGGAGGACCCCGTCGCGGACGGAGTCCGTGTACGGGCCGACGCGCTGCAGGGCACTCCACGCCGTCGGTCCGAGTCGGCGGCGGGGGACCCCGCGGGACTCGAACACGATCGGCACGTCCATCCGCTCGTCGGAGACGGGGTGACCGTCCGAGCCGATGGGCCCGAGCGTCACGGAGACGACCGGGGAGCCGGGGTGGTTCGGACGGCCGTCCCCGACCATCTGCCAGAGCGCCTGCAGCAACCCGTCGCGCTGCGCGGGGGTCAGGTGCCCGGCGAGCGACTGCGGGTCGGCGACGCTGACGGAGCGTCCCAGGTGGTCGGACTCGGTGATCGCGTGGTACAGCCAGGTCTCCCGGCGCCCCTCGATGAGGTGCAGCCGGAGCTCGGTGGCCAGGGATGCGGCGACCGACGCGGAGGCGTCCGAGAGCGGCAGTGGGTCGGACCCGTTCGCGACGGCGTCGAGGAGCTTCTCCGCGGCCAGGTCGAGGCGGGCCAGTTCGTCCGAGGCGAGCATGCCGACCGCGAACTGCGGCGCCTGCACGTTGCTCTGCACGAGCACCCGGTCGAGTTCGCGCTGGACGAGCTGGCGGAACCGGTGCACGACGTAGAGCGCGAGCGACGGGGGGACGACCACCAGGGCGAGCAGGGACACGATCCCGGGCAGCGTGTCCGACGTGATCGGGGTGGAGAGGACGGCGACGACGGCGAAGGCGATGCCGAGCACGGCGATCGCGGCCGCGACCTCGCGGGCGGGACGCAGCGCCGCGACCGGGAGCAGTGCGAAGCCCGCGGCGACGGCCGCGCTGACCGAGTGGGCGATGTCGTGCTCGGGGAAGATCCCGATGAAGTCGAGCGTCACGACACAGGCGAGCACGGCGCAGATCAGGCCGAACGCGGTGCCGGTCAGGCGTTCGCCGTAGGTCATCAGGCTCAGCCCGACGCCGACCGCGGCGACCAGGTAGAGCGCCCACGCCGCGGCGGGGAGCCAGGGGTTCGCGTACTCGGGCAGTCGGGCGACGAAGAACACCAGTCCCGCGACGGCCTCGATCGCGGCGAGGACCGCCGCGCCGAGCCCGAGGTAGCCGGCGCCGAGCGAGGCGCCCGGCTTCGCGGCCTGCCGCAGCGACCGCGCGCCCGTCGAGGTCGAGGGGAGTCCGCGGGCCTGACGCCGCTCGCTCCCGCGGTAGCGCTCGCGGGCCTCGCGCCGGGTCCGTGGTGCCTGCTGCACGGTGTCGCCGGGCAGTCCGCGGCTGATGGTGTCCTCGGGGACGCGGGTCATCGGGGTGCCTCCAGGACGACGGTGGTGCCCGATCCCGGGGCGGAGAACAGCTTGGCGTCGCCGCCGACCTCGCGGAGCCGGCTGACCACGCTCTCCTTGAAGCCGAGGCGTTCCGCGCTGACCGCGTCGAGGTCGAAGCCGACGCCGGAGTCCGTCACCATCGCGCGGACGGTCTCCTGGTCGTGCACGATCGTGACGTGCGCCTCGCCGACGCCGGCGTGCCGACGGACGTTCTCCAGGCACTCGCCGAGCGCGAGGAGGAACGCGTCGAGCACGTGCGACGGGAGCAGGACCTGGCCGGTGCCGTGCCAGCTGACCTCGAGCCCCATCCGGCCGAAGCGCTGCTTCACCGACTCGAGGGTCTGTCCGAGGGGGGACTCCTCCTCGCGGGTGAGGGAGTAGTCGCCGGACTGCTGGGGCTGCGGGGTCGCGCCGAGGCGGAGGTGTCGGAGCAGCCTGGCGTCCTCGGCGGCCTGCTCCCGCATGGCCTGCTCGGAGACGCCGACGCCCGAGTGCGCGAGGAGCGTGAGCGTCGCGAGCACGGTGTCGTGGAGGAGGCGTGCGCCCTGCCGGCGCTGTGCCTCGGTCTCGCTGGCCTGGCGTTCGGCGCGGTGGGCGGTGCCGATGCTCATGATGCGCCGGGCGACCCGGGGGATGCTCCGGGCGATCCACACCGACACGACCGCGACGAGCACCCAGCCGAGCACGACCCCGCCGGTCGCACCGGACAGGGGGCTGCCGGACGCCCACGCGACCACGCCGACCGCTGCGACGCCCGCGACGATCGTCATCGCGAGACCGACCGGGGTGCCCCGCTGCGCCATGAGCGGTGCGGACAGCGATCCGGCGGCGAGCGGCACGACGGCACTGGCCACGACGGTCCGCACGTCCGGGTCGGCACCGACGAGCAGGAGCGCGAGGGCGCCCAGCCCGGCGGCGAGCGCGAGGGCGGTCCACCAGACGGATCCGTTCGTGCCGAAGACGAGGAGGGCCGCGATGAGGACCGCGACGCAGGCGAGGCCGCCGAGGAGCGGCACGAGGGGGACGGCCAGCGAACTGACGATCCCGACGACGGAGACCAGGGCACACGTGACGCCGACGACACGGGTGGTGGACCGCAGCAAGCGGTCGCGTTCCTGTGCGATGAAGTCCATCGATGTCCTGGTTGGTGACGTCAAGCGGATGTGGAGCGGGTGTTCGGCGGGAAACCGAGCCCCCTTCAGGGGCCTCCGACGACATCATTCCACGAGGGGCACCCGTTGAGGGGTGTTCGGCGCGCTGCGGGATTCGGATGGCTGCGGGATCGTTACCGGGCGGAACCGCCTGCGGCTCAATCCAGGAGCCGCCGGAGGTGCGCCCCCACCGCCTCGTGCTCGATGAGGAACCCGTCGTGCCCGAACTCGCTCTCGAGCACCGCGGCGCGGTCGCCGTCGAGCGTGTCCGGGACGCCGGCCGCGATCCGGTGCTGGTCCTCGAGCGGGAACAGCCGGTCGCTCGACACCCCGAGCACCAGGGTCCGCGCCGTCACCCGACCGAGCGCCGCCGCGACCCCGCCCCGACCGGCGCCGACGTCGTGCGAGTCCATCGCGTGGGTGAGGGCGACGTACGACGCGGCGTCGAAGCGTCGTGTGAAGCGGTTGCCGTGGAAGTCGAGGTAGCTCTCCACCGAGAATCGTCCGTCGTCGCCGAGCGGGGAGACGTCGCTCTGCCACGACCGCGCGAAGCGTCCGTTCAGCTCGTCCGGCGCCCGGTAGGTCAGGAGCGCCATCCGCCGCGCGAGGGACAGCCCGCGGTGCGGACCCTCGCCCGCGTCGGCCTCGTGGTGGTCACCGCCGTTGTAGGCGGGATCGGTCTGGATCGCCGCGCGCTGGAGCGAGTTCGCCGCGATCTGGTCGGCCGTCGTCTGCGCGGTCGTCGCGAGGACGGCGAGCCGCTGCACCCGCGACGGGTGCGTGACGGCGAACTCGAGGGCGTGCATGCCGCCCATCGAGCCGCCGACCACCGCCGCGAACACGTCGATGTCGAGGAGGTCGGCGAGCTGCGCCTGCACGGCGACCTGGTCGCGCACGGTGACGAACGGGAACCGCGAGCCCCACTCGACGCCGTCCGGCGCCAAGGACGAGGGGCCGGTCGTGCCCTGGCAGCCGCCGAGCACGTTCGGTGCGACGACGAACCACCGGTCGGTGTCGATCGCGCGCCCCGGCCCGACGACGTCCCCCCACCACCCGGCGGTGCGGTGCCCGGGTCCGGGCGGGCCGGCGACGTGGGAGTCGCCGGTCATCGCGTGGAGGACGAGGACCGCGTTGTCCCGCGCTGCGTTCAGCTCGCCCCACGTCTCGTACGCCACCCGGACCGAGGGGATGCGGCCGCCGCGCACCCACTGCTCGCCGAGCGAGGCGAACCGCCGCGAGCCGGGGTGGTCGCCGGGGCGCCAGGCGCCGGTGGCGGGCGGCTTGCCGAGCGTCCCGAGCTCGGATCCGGGCACGAGGGTGGACGGGACCGAGTCCTCGGGGATCGTCTGCCAGTCCATCGCGTCCAGTCTGCCGGGAGGCGCGCCCCACCTCCGCCGTGTTACGTCACCCCTGCTCCGCCCGGCCGGGGCGTCAGGCGCGCTGGCCCTCCTGCGAGACGGCCCGCGCCGCAGCGAGCCCCGCCTCGAGGTCGGCACGCAGGTCCTCGACGTTCTCGATGCCGACCGACAGCCGCACGAGCCCAGGGGTGACCCCCGTGGTCAACTGCTGCTCGGGCGTCAGCTGCGAGTGGGTCGTCGACGCCGGGTGGATCACGAGCGAGCGCACGTCGCCGATGTTCGCCAGGTGCGAGAACAGCCGCAGCTCGTCGACGAACGCCCGCCCGGCGGACACGCCGCCCTTCAGCTCGAAGGACAGGACCGCACCGACGCCCCGGGGCGCGTACTTCGTCGCCGCGGCGTACCAGGGCGAGGTGGGCAGGCCCGCGTACGACACCGACGCGACGTCCGGGTGCCGGTCGAGCCACTCGGCGATCTCCTGCGCGTTCGACACGTGCCGCTCGATGCGCAGCGACAGCGTCTCGATGCCCTGCAGCAGTGCGAAGGCGGTGTCCGGCGAGTTCGACGCGCCGAGGTCGCGGAGCAGCTGCACCCGGGCCTTCACGACGTAGGCGAGCTCGTTGCCGACGGCCTGCGCGAACACGGCACCGTGGTACGAGGGGTCGGGGGAGTTGAACTCCGGGAACCGCTCGGCGTGCTCCGACCAGGCGAAGCGGCCGCCGTCGACGATGACGCCGCCGATCACGGTGCCGTGACCGCCGAGGAACTTCGTCGCCGAGTGCACGACGATGTCGGCCCCGTGCTCGAAGGGCCGGATGAGGTACGGCGTCGCGATCGTGTTGTCGACGATGAGCGGCAGCCCGGACTCGTGCGCGACGCTGCTGACGCCGGCGATGTCGAGGACGTTGATGCGCGGGTTGCCGATCGTCTCCGCGAAGAACAGCTTCGTGTTCGGTCGGACGGCGCGGCGCCACTCCTCGAGGTCGTCCTGGTCCTCGACGAAGGTCGTCTCGATGCCGAGCTTCGCGAGCGTGTACTTGAACAGGTTGTACGTGCCGCCGTAGATCGACGACGAGGACACGATGTGGTCGCCGGCACCCGCGATGTTGAGCACCGCGTAGGTCTCCGCCGCCTGGCCGCTCGACACCAGGAGCGCGCCCGTGCCGCCCTCGAGCGCGGCGATCCGCTGCTCGACGACGTCGTTCGTCGGGTTCATGATCCGCGAGTAGATGTTGCCCGGCCGCGCCAGCGCGAAGAGGTCGCGGGCGTGGTCCGAGTCCTCGAACACGTACGAGGTCGTCTTGTAGATCGGCGTCGCCCGCGCGCCCGTCGTCGGGTCGGGCTGCGCGCCGGCGTGGACCTGCGTCGTCTCGAACCGCCAGGCGGCGGCGTCGTTCGTGCTCATCGGTGCTCCTGTCGGGTCCTGGCGGTCGTCGGGTCGCGGGTGTCGGCCGGGAGGCCCGGTGCGGCGCTGCGACGTCCGTCACGGTACGCAGGTGACCGGCCGGGCACCAGCGCGCCCGCCGCACGACGTAACGCGCGCGCCGGACGTGGGCCGCGCCTCCCGTCCGGGTCAGCGGCCGGCGACGTCCCGGCGGAACAGCCAGTCGACCCTCGGCTCGAGCAGCCACCGCATCCCGCGCCGCACGAACGGCTGCGCCAGGAACAGGCTGACCGCGCAGGCGACCGCGACCATGAGGAGCACGTACGGCCAGGCGGAGTGCTCGCCGGCCAGGATCCCGGACTCGCGGATCGGGTAGAGCACGAACGTGTGGAGCAGGTAGACGGACATCGTCGCGGCGCCGAAGCGGGTGATCCAGACCGTGCGGCGGGGGACCAGCAGCAGGAACGACGCCGTCAGCAGCGTCGCCAGCAGCACCAGGCCGAGCCGCACGCCACCCGCCCACCAGGCGTCCTCGCCCAGGCCCGAGTACGAGTCGTCGTAGAAGAACCAGTGGTGCAGGTCGAAGTCCGCGAACTGCGGGATGAAGAGCAGGCACGCCGCGGCCCACGCGGCGAAGACCGCCGCGGCCGCGACGCGGACCCGGACGACGGTGCGCCGCGGGGCCTCGTACCAGCGGTCGAAGACGCCCCACTCCTTGACCTGCCAGCCGAGCAGGAAGAACGGCAGCAGGCTGATCGCGCGACCGAGCGAGAACGTGGAGTCGACGTTGTCGAGGTACCCGACGCCGACGCTCAGCGCCAGGGCCCAGACGAGCGGCCACCGCAGGATCGCCAGGTACGGCAGGATCAGCCGGAAGATCCCGAGCGCGAGCAGGAACCACAGCGTCCAGGTCGGCTTCGTCGGGTTGAACTCCTTGCCGCCCTCGACCACGGCCTGCACCACGGTCCAGATCGTCTGCATGACGATGTACGGCACGACGATGTCCGTGAAGGTCCGACGCATCCGGGCGGCGGTGGGCGTGGCTGCGGACGAGAAGTACCCGCTGATCACGCCGAACGCCGGCATGTGGAAGGCGTAGATGAACGTGTAGAGCGCCAGGGCGTGCTCGCTGCCGGCCGTCTGTCGCTGGATCGCGTGGCCGACGACCACCAGGGTGACCGCGACGAAGCGCGCCGTGTCCCACATCGGGATGCGGCGGGGCGCGCGGCCGGGCTCGAGCGGCGTCGCCGGGGCCGCGGGCGCTGGGGGAGCGGCGTCCGTCGTCATGGTCGGTCACGGTACCGGACGGCACGCTCGGCGGTCCGGGCCGGGCCCGCCCGCTCGCCGGGCCGGGCCGCGCCGGCCCGCTCGCCGGATCGGTACGGTGGGAGACCGACACCCTGGAGGACCCATGCCGTCTCGTCCCGACACCACCGAGCGCCTCGCCGTCGTCACCGGCGCGAGCTCCGGCATCGGCGCCGCCACCGTCCGGCTGTTCCGCGCGCACGGGTGGCAGGTGCTCGCCGTCGCCCGTCGGCTGGAGAAGCTCGAGGCGCTCGCCGCGGAGACCGGTGCCCAGGTGCTGGTGGCCGACGTGACCGACGCCGACGCGGTCGCGGCGCTCGCCGAACGGGTCGACGGGCTCGGCGGCGCCGACGTCCTCGTCAACAACGCCGGTGGCGCACTCGGCTCGGCGAGCGTGGAGGAGTCCGACGTCGACGACTGGCGGGCGATGTTCGAGGTGAACGTCATCGGCACCAAGCGCGTCACCGCCGCGCTCCTGCCGCAGCTCCGCCGCCGTGCGACGACCGCGGGTGTGGCCGACGTCGTCACCGTGACGAGCACGGCCGGCCACGTGGCGTACGAGAACGGCGGCGGGTACAACGCCGCGAAGTTCGCCGAGCACGCCCTGGTCGCCGCCCTCCGGCTCGAGCTGAACGGCGAGCCGCTCCGCGTGGTGGAGATCGCCCCGGGTCTGGTGAAGACCGACGAGTTCGCCCTCACGCGGTTCCGTGGGGACCGCGAGAAGGCCGCCGCCGTCTACGCCGACGTGCCGGAGCCGCTGGTGGCCGACGACGTCGCCGCGGCGATCGTGCACGCCGTCGAGCTGCCGGCGCACGTCAACCTCGACCTGGTCACCGTGCGGCCCGTCGCCCAGTCCGCCCAGCACAAGCTCGCGCGCGGACCGCTCACCCCGCGCAGCTGAGCGCGGCCGCCCGGCACCGCGGCACCGGTCGGTGCAACGGCCGCTGCCGGTGCGCGGGTCGAACGAGCGCGGGCGTCCCGGCACGCGCGGCGGTGGTGCACGGGTCGCGGCGGCGGGGTCCCTGCCGGTACCGTGGGCGGATGCCGATCAGCAGCGAACCCGGGTCAGCCGCACAGGCTCCCTCGACCGTGACCGTGACGAGCGGGCCCGAGGTGCTCGGTTGGCTGGAGTTCGGCGACGCCGCTCGGCTGCTCGCCAAGGACGTCCTGTCGTCCGGCTTCGAGCCCGAGGTCGTCGTGGCGGTGGCCCGCGGCGGGCTGATCATCGCCGGCGCGGTCGCGTACGCGCTCGGCACCAAGGAGTGCGGCTCGATCAACGTCGAGTTCTACACGGACGTCGAGCAGCGCCTCGAGGAGCCCGTCATCCTGTCGCCCGCGCTCGACGCCCCGAGCCTCGCCGGCAAGCGCGTCCTGGTGGTCGACGACGTCTCCGACTCGGGCCGCACGCTGCGCCTGGTCGTCGACATCATCCGCAACGCCGGAGCCGACGTCCGGAGCGCCTGCCTCTACTCGAAGCCCGGCACCGTGCTCGAGCCCGACCACGTCTGGCGCCGTGTCGACGGGTGGATCACCTTCCCGTGGAGCGCCCTCGCACCGGTGACGGCCGAGTCGTGAGCATCCACCTCGTCGGCGGCGGGCCCCTCGTCGCCGCGGACGTCGCCGCGCCGTTCCTCGCCGAGGCCACCGCCCGTTCCGCCGCGGTCGGGCGGAGCGTGCCCCGCATCGCCCTGCTCTCCGTGGCCGGCGCCTCCGGTGCCTCGCCGTCGTCGACCGCGGACATCGCCGAGGCCCTCGGCGGCGCTCGACAGGCCGAGGTCCTGGTGACCGAGGTCGCCCCGGGCGAGGTCTTCGCCACGACCGTCCTGAGCGACGTCGACGCACTCGTGGTGGGCGGCGGCGTCACCCCGCACTACCTCGAGGCGATCCAGCCGCTCGTCGACCAGATCCGGCTGCTCGTCTCCGACGGCCTGCCGTACCTCGGGTACTCGGCGGGCGCGATGGTCGCCGCCGACCGTGCCCTGGTGGGCGGCTGGCGCATCGGTGGCGTCGAGGTCTGCCCCGAGGAGGCCTCCGAGGGTCTCGACGAGGTCGAGCTGCGCGAGGGCCTCGGGCTCGTCGACCTGACCATCGACGTGCACGCCGTGCAGGCCGGCACGCTCGCCCGGCTGATCGCGGCGGCCGAGGCCGAGTTCGTGACCGCCGGGCTCGCCGTCGACGAGGACACCGCGCTGGTCGTCGGCGAGGGTGCCCTCGAGGTCCGCGGCACCGGCAGCGTGTGGCGCGTCGTGGCCGGCGACGAGACCGTCTCCGTCGCCACCATGGGCGCCTAGGCGCGTGCGGCCCCGTCCGCTCGCCGAGCTCGTCGACCCCGGCTGGGCCGAGGCGCTCGCGCCCGTCGAGGACGACGTCCACCGCATGGGTGACTGGCTCCGCGAGGAGGTCGCCGCCGGCCGGCACTACCTGCCCTCGGGGGAGAACGTGCTCCGCGCGTTCACGCAGCCGTTCGCCGACGTGAAGGTCCTCGTCGTCGGGCAGGACCCGTACCCGACGCCCGGCAACCCGATCGGGCTCTCCTTCGCGGTCGACCCGCACGTCCGACCGGTGCCCCGCAGCCTGGCGAACATCTACCGGGAGCTGCACGACGACCTCGGCGTGACGCCCCCGGAGCACGGTGACCTCCGGGCGTGGTCCGAGCAGGGCGTGCTGCTGCTCAACCGGGTGCTGACCGTCGAGGCCGGAGCTGCCGGCAGCCACCGCGGCAAGGGGTGGGAAGCGGTCACCGACCAGGCCGTCCGCGCGCTCGTCGCCCGTGGCACCCCGCTCGTCGCCGTGCTCTGGGGCGCGCAGGCCGCCTCGGTCCGGCCGCTCCTCGGTGACACCCCCGTGGTGGCGTCCGCGCACCCGTCGCCCCTGAGTGCGTCGCGCGGGTTCTTCGGCAGCAAGCCGTTCTCGCAGGTCGACGCGCTGCTCCGTGCGCAGGGTGCCGAGCCCGTCGACTGGACGCTGCCCGCCTGACCGCGGTGCCGTCGGGGTGGTGGACAGTAGGCTCGGTCCCGTGCTCGAGGAGGAATACCAGCGCCGGCGTGTCCTGCCCCGCCACCTGCGTGCGCCCGTGGCCGCCGAGGCGGCGTTCACGTACACGATCCGTGCCGCCGAACCGCGGGACCTGCCCGACGTCCGCGAGATCCACACGCACTACGTCCGGAACTCGTCGGTGACCTTCGACCCGTCCGCCTTCACCTTCGCCCGGTGGAAGCAGCGCTACGACGAGGTCCGTCGCCGAGGCCTGCCGTTCCTCGTCGCCGAGAACCCCTCGGGCCAGATCCTCGGCTACGCGCTCGTCGACCCGTGGAACCCCCGCGACCGGTCGAACCACGTGGTCGAGGACTCGATCTACCTCGGTGCCGCCTCCGGTGGCAAGGGGCTCGGCCGGGCGCTCATGGAGGCGCTGCTCGACGAGTGCCGCGCCGCCGGCGTCCGGGAGGTCATCGCCGTCATCGCCGACCGCCAGGCCGAGGCCTCGATCCGCCTGCACGAGCGGCTCGGCTTCGAGGAGGTCGGCCGCATGGGGAAGGTCGGCTTCAAGTACGACCGCTGGCTCGGCACCGTGACGATGCGGCTCCGTCTGCGCGGGCCGCGGCTCTTCCGCTCCCGGCGCTGACGCCGGGAGCGGCGCGGGACTCCGCCGTCGCCGCGAGACGCCGCCGAGCGCGGCGAGACGCCGCCAGGCGTGCGGCGTCTCGGCTCCCTGGACGGCGTCTCGCGTCGACGCCACGGTCTCGCGTCGTGACCCACGGGCGGACGGGAGGCACGGGGCCGGGGCCACCACGCGCCTCCCGTCCGCCCGTTCCTTCCCATCTCGCGTGCGGTGGCTGGTGGGATCGGGCATACCTGGTCGATCGGAACGACCAGGTACTCCCGGGACGCCCAGGTACGTCCGGAACGACCAGGTACGCCCGGAACGACCAGGTACGCCCGGAACGACCCGGCGCCCGGTCCGCGCAGCACGATCCGGCACGGGAGGCGCGGGCCGGGCCCGCCACGCGCCTCCTGTCCGCCCGTTCCTTCCCATCACCCGTGCGGTGGCTGGTGGGATCGGGCATGCCTGGTCGATCGGTACGACCAGGTACTCCCGGAACGACCAGGTACTCCCGGAACGACCGGGTACTCCCGGAACGACCGGGTACGCCCGGAACGACCCGCGGGCGGCGGGCCGTCGCCGGCGGACCGGGTCAGGACCCGGGCGCCTCGGCGATGAACTCGTCGCGCGTGACGCGCAGCAGCGCCGTGGCGGCCGTGCCCGCGGCCGCGGCGTCGCCGGCGACGACCGCGAGCGCCACCGCCTCGTGCCGGACCGCCGCGTCGAGCGTCCAGCGCGTGATCGTGTCCCGCGACTCCGAGGTGCGGGTGCGCAGGAGCGCCTCGACGGTGCCGGCGAAGTGGGCGAAGACGGCGTTGCCCGACCCGGTGAGGAGCGCACGGTGGAA
The DNA here is from genome assembly GCF_040685235.1 of Curtobacterium sp. NPDC089185. Taxonomy (NCBI): domain Bacteria; kingdom Bacillati; phylum Actinomycetota; class Actinomycetes; order Micrococcales; family Microbacteriaceae; genus Curtobacterium; species Curtobacterium sp. NPDC089185. The sequence goes on from NZ_JBFBHK010000006.1 coordinate 91,268, forward strand.
GCGGACGTCCGCCTCCAGGTAGGCGCGACTGTCCTCGCGCGCGCAGGCGTCCAGCATGGCGCGGGCTGCCTCGAGCACGGCGGCGCCGGCGGCGGGTCCGCCCCGCACCTCGGCCGCGAGGGCCGCTGCCACGGGTTCGACGCCGAGCCGCAGTTCCAGGAGTTCCCGCTGCTGCACGAAGTACGCCGGCGACGCGCCGCGCCACCGGATGACCGTCGGCGCGAGGAGCTCCCACGAGGTCGTCGGGAGGACCTGGGTGCCGACGCGCTGCCGGGGCTCGACGAGGCCGAGCGACTGCAGGACGCGCGAGGCTTCGCGGACGACCGACCGCGACACGCCGAACTCGGACGCGACCAGCTCCGGCCGGACGACCGCCCCCGGGGCGAGCACCCCGTCGACGATGCGCTGCCCGAGGGTCTCGAGCACGTGGGCGTGGAGCCCGCGGGCGGTGGTCATCGTTCCTCCGGTTGTGCGGTGCAGGACGTCGGACGCGCCGGTGTGACGCGGTCTCCATCGAAGCGGCAGACTGCGCCGCAGGGCGGGTGCCGCGCGGCACATGGCAGTAGAGTCTGATTTGTCAGATTATTCGGGACGGGCGTTGCGCGCGACCGTCTCGGGCCTCACGACACCCACACGAAGGCGACGGAGCCGCGAAGCGGCGGCTCCAGGAAGGGGCACCGATGCCTCACGCACCCACCGGAGGAACCGCGCCGGTCGACACGTTGCACGGGCTGACCGTCCTGGCCGCCGAGGGCGGCGGCACGCAGACCGTCGACCCCTCCGGTCCGATCGGACAGCTGATCACCGCGGCGCTGCTCGGCATCGTGGTGATCATCGTGCTCATCACCTGGCTCAAGGTGCACCCGTTCGTCGCGCTGACGATCGGTGCGCTCGGCGTCGGCATCGGGGCCGGTCTCGCCCCCGACAAGGCGGTCACGAGCTTCGGTACGGGGTTCGGTGCCACGATGACGAGCGTCGGGATCCTGGTCGGCCTCGGCTCCATGTTCGGTCGGATGCTCGTCGACTCGGGTGCCGCGGACCGGGTCGTCGACACGCTCGTGCGGCGCTCGTCGAAGGCCGCGCTGCCGTGGACGATGGCGCTCATCGGCGCACTGATCGGCCTGCCGATGTTCTTCGAGGTCGGCCTCGTGCTCCTCATCCCGATCATCGTGCTCGTCGCCAAGCGCAGCGACGTCCCGATCATGAAGATCGCGGTGCCCGCCCTCGTCGGCCTGTCCACGATGCACGCGTTCGTCCCGCCGCACCCCGGCCCGCTCGTCGCGGTGTCGACCGTCGGCGCGAACCTCGGCACGACCCTCGCGTTCGGCATCGTCCTGGCGATCCCGGTCATCGTGCTGGCCGGCCCGGTCTTCGCCCGGTTCGCCGCACGGTGGGTCGACATCCCCGCCCCGGACATGTTCGGGTCGCGCGGGTCCGGGTCGTCCGACCCCGCGCACGCAGGCCGGGAGGCCCGCCGCGGCCCCGCCACGCAGGACACCGCGTCGCTGCCGAACGGCAAGAGCGACTTCACCCGCGTGATCACTGAGCCGCGCAGCCCGTCGTTCGCGGTCGCGCTCGTCGGCATCCTGCTGCCCGTCGTCCTCATGCTCGCCCAGGCGGTGCGCGAGGCGACCGCGCCCGACGCCGCCGGTGCGTGGGTCTCGCTCCTCGACTTCCTCGGCAGCCCGATCATCGCGATCGGCATCGCGACCGTCTTCGCGATGGTGTTCTTCGCGATCGGTGGCGGCATGGGCCGGAGCGCGGTCGCGAAGTCGCTCGAGGACGCCCTGCCCCCGGTCGCCGGGGTCCTGCTCATCGTCGGCGCAGGCGGCGGGTTCAAGCAGGTCCTCATCGACACCGGCATCGGCGGCGTGATCGCCGACGCCGTGCAGGAGTCGGGCATCTCGGTGCTGCTCGTCGCCTGGGTGGTGTCCGCGCTCGTGCGCGTCGCGACCGGCTCGGCGACCGTCGCGACCGTGACGGCGGCGGGCATCATGGCCCCGATCGCCGCAGACCTGTCGACGCCGGAGACCTCGCTCCTGGTGCTCGCGATCGGCGCGGGCTCGGTCTTCCTGTCGCACGTCAACGACGCCGGGTTCTGGCTCGTCAAGGGCTACCTCGGCACCACCGTCGGCCAGACGTTCAAGACGTGGACGGTGCTCGAGTGCCTCATCTCGGTCATCGGCCTCGTGGGCGTGCTCATCGCCGGGGTGTTCTTCTGATGCCGGGCGCCGAGGCACGGGTCCTGGTGGTCATGGGCGTCTCCGGCTCGGGCAAGTCGACCCTCGCCGCGACCCTGGCCGACCAGCTCGGGTGGGACCTCGCCGAGGGCGACGACATGCACCCGGCGGCGAACGTCGAGAAGATGCATGCGGGCACACCGCTCACGGACGACGACCGCTGGCCGTGGCTCGACCTCGTCGCGGCCTGGATCCGGGAGCACCTCGACACGGGGACCCCGGGCGTCGTGACCTGCTCGGCGCTCAAGCGCTCCTACCGGGACGTGCTGCGGGCGCCCGGCGTGGTGTTCGTGCACGTCGCCGGTGACACCGGGACCATCGAGCAGCGGATGACCGCCCGGTCCGGCCACTTCATGCCGACGTCGCTCCTCGCCTCGCAGTTGGCGACGCTCGAACCGCCGCAGCCGGACGAGGCGCACCTGACGGTGGCCGCGGACCGGTCGCCCGACGAGGAGGCCGCCGAGGTCGTCGTGCGCCTCGGCCTGCAGCCGGTCAGCTGAACCAGATCGCCGTCCCGACCGGCAGCTGCGACAGGGTCGTCGTCATCGCGGCGGAGATCCGCACGCACCCGTGCGAGCTGCCGGTCGGGTCCGGGTAGTAGTGCAGGGCGGTCAGGGCCGCGTTGCCGCCGTACTGCGGGATCCGCGAGGAGTGCGCACCGGTGAGGATGATCGGGTTGCCCTGCGTGTAGGTCACGCGGGCGTCGACGTAGGCGGCCTCGACGTAGGTGGCGGTCGAGGTCGGTGTCGGGTCGTCCGGGGTGCCGAGCCGGGCCGCCTCGGTCGCCGACACGGAGCCGTCCCTGGCGACCACCGACACCGTCGAGGCCTGGACGTCGACCCGGATCATCCGGTCCGTCGGGGCGATCTCGAAGTCGGCGGCACGGGCCCACGCGAAGGTGGCACTCGGCGCGGTGGGGTCACCGCCGTCGCCCGGCGTCCGGTTCCGGGCGGGCGTCGACACGAGGACCATGCCGCCGTCCTGTCCCGCCGAGCGGCCCCAGACCGCGGTCGCCGCGGGCGTGTCGATGGTGGACACGGTCGACGCGAGGGTCGCCACCGGGCGGGCGTCGGGCGCGGCGTCGGCGTACAGCGCGACGAGCCGCTGCTTCGGCGTGGCGATCTCCCAGCGGTTGTCCGGCCGGACGTGGCTGCCGTCGAGGAGCTCGGGCACGACCGCGTCGTGGAAGGCGAGGGGGAGGGCGGCGAGCTCGGCCTCGGACGCCGCCGCCGGGACCGCGGGGAGCGTCGGGGTGGGGCTCGGTGTCGGGGTCGGGGTCGCCGTGCTGCGCGCGGCAGCGGTCTCGACGGGGGCCGACGGCTGCACCGCCGCACCGATCCCGACGGCGGCGAGCGCGGCCGCCGCCACCGCGCCGATCGTGATGCCCCAGGTCCTGCGTCGCATGTACCCCTCCCTGGACCAGTGGACCACATCGCGGCCGCGACCGCACCGCGCGGGCGCGTCGTGACGACGCCGGGCCGCTCCCGTCTGACCCGACGGACACCGAGCGGTCGGCAGCATGGGCGGCATGGCCATCGACGACTCCCTCGGCATCCTGACCCGCGGCTACGGCTTCGGCGCGCACCTCTGGCGACGCACGCGACCGGACGCCCGTGCGGTCCCGTTCCGGCTGCTCGGCAAGCCCGCACTGCTCGTGCGCGGCGAGGAGGGCGTCGACCTCTTCTACGACGGCTCTCGCACGCGACGGCACGGGGCGATGCCGGCGCTCGTGCAGCGCACCCTGTTCGGGGTCGGGTCGGTGCACTCGCTCGACGGCGCCGAGCACCGGCACCGCAAGGCGACCTTCGTCGACGTCGCCTACGAGGACGAGCAGGTCCGCCGCCTCACGCCCTTCCTCGCCGAGGAGTGGTCCCGCGAGCGCGACGCCTGGCTCGCGGGCGGACGCCGGAGCGCCTACGACGCCGCGGTCGGGGCGATCGGTCGCGCGGTGATGCGGTGGGCGGGCCTGCCCGGCACGCCCGCCGCGAAGACTCGGTGGGCGGCGAAGCTCGCGCAGGTCGTCGACGGGTTCGGCGTGCCCTACTCGCCGGAGTACCTGCTCGCGGCGCTGAACCGGCACTGGTCGGACCGGCACGCAGCCCGGCTCGTCGAGGCCGTCCGGGGCGAGCGCCTGCACCCCGCGGCGGGCACGGCGCTCCACGAGTGGGCCTGGCACCGCGACCAGGACGGTGCGCTGCTGCCCCCGCGGACCGCCGGCATCGAGCTGCAGAACTCGATCCGACCCGCGATCGCCGTCGCCCGGTTCGTGGCGTTCGCGGCGAAGGAGCTGCACGACCGGCCGGAGTGGCGCCGGCGGATCGCCGAGGAGACCGTCGAGCGCGGCTCCCTGGTCGACGGGCCCGTTGCCGTCGCGTTCGCGCAGGAGATCCGCCGCACCGCGCCGTTCGTGCCCGTGCTGCCCGCCTGGGCGACCGAGGACGTCGAGCTCGACGGGGAGCGCGTCCGCGCCGGCGGCCGGGTGGTGCTCGACGTCCTCGGCACGGACACCGACGACCGCTCGTGGTCGGACGCCGACCGGTTCGACCCGTCGCGCTGGCTCGACGTCACGAGCTGGGACGACGTCGAGGCCGTGCGGACCTTCGTGCCCCACGGCGGCGCGGACGTCGCGACCGGACACCGGTGCCCGGGGGAGAAGGTCGCGGTCGCGGCCCTCGCCACCGCGGTCGCGGTGCTCGGTGACCCCCGGCTCGAGGTGCTCGACACCGGGCTCGACGTCGACCGTCGGCGTATGCCGACGAAGCCGGCGTCCGGCGGACGCGTCGCGCGCCGCGGCGCGGCCACCGGCCGCTCCGGCGGCTGCCCGTTCCACCGTTCCGCGCACTGACGGCACCGGTGTCGGTCGGGAGGCGCGTGGCGGACCCCGCCACGGTCCTCCCTCGCAGGCTCGGTCGGCGCGCCCCGCGCAACGCTTCGCGTGGCCGCTGAGCGGAGCGCGCCCGACCTTCCTCTTCAGCCCTCGGTGACGCGACCCGCCTCGACCCGCCACCGCCGGTCCAACCGCACGGTGTCGAGCATCCGCCGGTCGTGGGTGACGAGCAGCAGGGTGCCGTCGTAGGACTCCAGCGCCTGCTCGAGCTGCTCGATCGCGGCGAGGTCGAGGTGGTTCGTCGGCTCGTCGAGCACGAGCACGTTCACGCCGCGGGCCTGCAGCAGGGCGAGACCAGCGCGCGTCCGCTCGCCCGGGGACAGCGCCGACGAGGGGCGTCCGACGTGGTCGGCCTTCAACCCGAACTTCGCGAGGAGGGTCCGGACGTCGGCCGTCGTCATCTCGGGGACCAGGTCCTCGAACGCCGCGGCGAGGGGCTGTTCGCCGGTGAACGCCGCGCGGGCCTGGTCGACCTCGCCGACCGCGACGCTCGACCCGAGGGACGCGGACCCGGTCGTCGGCGCGGTGCGGCCGAGCAGCGCCCGGAGCAGCGTCGACTTGCCGGCGCCGTTCGGACCGGTGATGCCGATGCGGTCGCCACCGGAGACCTGCAGCGACACCGGGCCGAGCGTGAAGTCGCCCTGCTCGTAGACCGCGTCGGACAGGGTGGCGACGACCGCCGACGAGCGCGGGGCGCTGCCGATGGTGAAGGCGAGCTGCCACTCCTTGCGGGGCTCCTCGACCTCGTCGAGCCGGGCGATGCGCGACTCCATCTGCCGCACCTTCTGCGCCTGCTTCTCGCTCGACTCACTCGCGGCCTTCCGGCGGATCTTGTCGTTGTCCGGCGCCTTCTTCATGGCGTTCCGCACGCCCTGGCTCGACCACTCGCGCTGCGTCCGGGCGCGCGAGACGAGGTCGGCCTTCGTGGCGGCGTACTCGTCGTACGCGTCCCGCTTGTGCTGGCGGGCGATCTCGCGCTCCTCGAGGTACGCCTCGTACCCGCCGCCGAACAGCCGGTGCGACGACTGGGCGAGGTCGAGCTCGAGGACCGCCGTCACCGACCGGGCGAGGAACTCGCGGTCGTGGCTGACCAGCACGGCGCCGCCGCGGAGGCCGCGGACGAACTGCTCCAGCCGGTCGAGCCCCTCGAGGTCGAGGTCGTTCGTCGGCTCGTCGAGGAGCACCACGTCGAAGCGGGAGAGCAGCAGCGCGGCCAGTCCCACCCGGGCCGCCTGCCCGCCGGACAGCGCCGTCATCGGCGAGTCCGGTCCGACGCCTGCGCCGTCCGCCGTCACGTCCAGACCCAGTTCGCCGAGCACCACGGGCAGTCGTTCCTCGAGGTCGGCGGCACCGGACGCGAGCCAGCGCTCGAGCGCGACGGAGTACCGGTCGGCCGCGGCGTCCTCGGCGTCGGGGTCGCCCAGGGCCTCGGCTGCGCGGTCCATGTCGGCGGTGGCGTCGGCGCACCCGGTGCGGCGGGCGACGTACGCGGCGACGGTCTCGCCCACGACGCGTTCGTGCTCCTGCGGGAGCCAGCCCACGAAGGCGTCGGGCGGGTTCGTCGACACGGTGCCGGCGAGGGGCTCGTCGACCCCGGCGAGCAGGCGCAGCAGCGTCGACTTGCCGGCACCGTTCACCCCGACCAGACCGATCACGTCACCGGGGGCGACGGTGAGGTCGAGACCCTCGAAGAGCGTGCGTGCGGCGTACCCGCCGGCGAGGTCCTTGGCGACGAGCGTGGCGGTCATCCGGCAATCGTCCCACGGGTCGGTGTCCGTCCACCGTGCCTCGGCATCATGGGGTCGTGCCGACCCTCATCGTGACCGCCCATCCCGACCCCGACTCGCTGACGCTCGCCGTGGCTCGGCGCCTCCGCGACGCCCTCGCCGCGTCCGGCCCGGTCGAGCTCGCCGACCTCGCCGCCGAGGGCTTCGATCCGCGCTTCACCGCGGCGGACCGGCACACGTACCGGACCGGGAAGGACCCCGCGTCCGACGTGGCAGCCGAGCAAGCACGGCTCGACCGGGCGGACCACCTCGTGCTCGTGTTCCCGGTGTGGTGGTGGTCCGTCCCGGCGCTGCTCAAGGGGTGGCTCGACCGGGTGTTCGTGAACGGGTGGGCCTTCGGCGTCGGGGACGACGGACGGATCGAGCGTCGGCTCGGACGGCTCACGGTGCACCTCGTCCCGATCGCCGGCGACGACGCCGGGGTGTACGAGCGGCACGGGTACGCCGAGGCACTCCGGACGCAGCTCGAGCACGGGGTCGTGGACTACTGCGGCGCGGTCCGTGGTGCCACCGCGTTCGTCCACGAGTCCGAGCACGAGGACCCCGTCGTGCGCGAGCGTGCCGTGGCGGCCGCGGTCGACGCCGTCGTGGCCGTGGTCGGCGGGTGACCGCGCTCCTCGCGGTCGTCTTCGACCTCGACGGAACGCTGTTCGACCATGCCGGGGCCTCGGGGACGGCGGTCCGACGCTTCTTCGCCGGCCTCGGTGTCGACGCGTCCGACGCGGTGGTCGCGGCCTGGGGCGACGCGGAGCGCCGTCACTTCGACCGGTGGCGACAGGGCGAGATCGACTTCGCCACCCAACGCCGCACTCGTCTGGCCGACGTGCTGCCGTTCGCCGGGCTGTCACCGCCGCACGACACCGACGTCGCGGACGCGCTCTTCGGCCGGTACCTCGCGGAGTACCGATCGGCCTGGCGGTTGTTCGACGGGAGCGTGGAGCTGGTCGAGCAGATCCGTGCGACCGGCCTCCGTGTCGGCCTGCTGACCAACGGGACCGAGGAACAGCAGCGGGACAAGCTGGCGGTCACCGGCCTCGACCGGCACCTCGACGTCGTGTGCTCCTCGGAGGGGATCGGGGCTGCCAAACCGGACCCGGCGGCCTTCGCGGCGGTGGCCACAGCGCTCGGGGTCCATGTGGCGGAGTGTCTCCTCGTCGGTGACGACCCGGAGGTGGACGTCGCGGGTGCACACGCTGCCGGCATGCGTGCCGTCCTCGTCGAACCGGCTCGCGACGGTGCCGACGGTGTCCGGGCGGCGGTGTGGTCCGCGATCAGGGCGGCGGGCGGCGCTGGCAGGCCGTGAGACGTAGCGTGGCTGGATGCGTCACCTGCTGCGACTCGACGACTGGACCCCTGACGACGTCGACGCCGTGTTCTCCCTCGCTCGCGCGTACCAGGACGGGAGCGGTCCGATCCTGGGCGGAGCCGCCGCGATGTTCTTCCCGCCGACGAGCCTGCGGACCCGGGCATCGTTCGAGCGCGGCGCTTCGCTCGCGGGGATGCAGCCGATCGTCTTCCCACCGGAGTCGCTCGACAAGGACGAGGCACTCGAGGACGTCGCCGGGTACCTCGCCCAGTTCGTCGACGTCCTCGTGGTCCGGCACCCGGACCTCGGGGTGCTCGACACGCTCGCTGCCGCCGGCACCCTCCCGGTCGTCAACGCGATGACGAGCGAGAACCACCCGTGCGAGGTGCTCGCGGACCTGTGGGCCCTCACCCGTGGGCACGATGTCGGCTCGCTTCGTGTGCGGTTCGTCGGCGCCGACGGCAACATCGCGCGTGCCTGGGCCGAGGCGTCACGGCTGTTCGGGTTCGATCTGCTCCAGTGCTGCCCCGCAGGGCTGGCCGCGCCGGGTGCGCGGTGGACGGACGACCTCGCTGGGGCGATGGCCGACGCGGACGTCGTCCTGACCGACGGACCCGGTCGGCACGCCGCTGCTCTCGAGCCCTACCGGGTCACCGCGGACGTCCTGGCGCTCGCCCCCGCCGGGGTCCGGTTCGCCCCGTGTCCGCCGTTCGTGCGCGGTCGCGAGCTCAGCGACGACGCGATCGCGAGCCCGGCCTTCGTGGGTCACGGGGCCAAGCGTGCGCTCCTGGCGGTGCAGCAGGCGGTCCTGGCGCACTGCCTCGGCTGAGCACGCGCCCGTTCCTTCCCAGAACGACTGCTGTTCCGGGGAGGAACGTGCGTACCGGGTGAACCGGGACGACCAGGTACGCCCGGAATGATCAGGTACGCCCGATCCGACCTGCTGCCACATGCGCCCCTCACCCCTCGGGGACCGCCACCACCCGGTTCTGGTACGCCCACACCACGGCCTGCAGGCGCGACCGGACCCCGAGCTTCGGGAGCATCCGCGCCAGGTGGGACTTCACCGTGGACACCTCGACGACGAGTGCCGCCGCGATCTCCTCGTTCGACATCCCCTGCGCGAGGAGCAGCAGCACGTCCCGCTCGCGCGCGGTCAGCACCTCCGACGCCCGGTCGCCGGTCACCGGCTGGAGGCTCCGCCGCGAGACGAACTCCCGCAGGACCCGCCGGGTGAGGGTCTGGTCGATGGTGCCGTTGCCCGCGGCGACCTGCCGGACGGCGTCGACGATCACGTCGGGCTCGGCGTCCTTGAGCAGGAACCCGGACGCCCCGGCCTCGAGCGCGCCGAACACCAGGTCGTCGAGGTCGAAGGTCGTCAGCATCAACACCGGCACGGCGGGGTCGGCGTCGGGCGCGCAGAGCTCGCGGGCGACCTCGATGCCGTTCCGCACCGGCATCCGGATGTCGAGCACCGCCACGTCCGGCCGTGTGCTCCGCGCCAGCGCGAGGGCCTCGCCGCCGTCCGCCGCCACACCGACGACCTCGACGTCGGGCTCGGCCGCGAGCAGGGCCGACATCCCCGCCCGCACCAGCGGCTGGTCGTCCGCCACCAGGACCCGGATCACCGGGGCACCTCCGCCGACTCACGTCCGAGTCCCAGCGTCACCGACCAGCCTCCCGTCTCCGTCGGACCGGTCTGGAGGCGCGCCCCCACCAGGTCCGCCCGCTCGCGCATGCCGCGCAGTCCGTTCCCACCCGCTGCCGTGCTCCCCGACGCCGGTGCGGCGGGCGCCCCGTTCTCGACGGTGAGCATCAGGCGCTCCTCGTCACGGTCGTCCACCGTGACGGTCACCTCGGCCCCCGGAGCGTGCAGGGCCGCGTTCGCGAGCGCCTCCTGCACCGTCCGGTAGGCGGCGAGCTGCGCGAGCGGCCCCACGCCGTCGGCCAGCTCGCGGTCGCCCGGCAGGACCTCGAGGCGCACCGCGGACCGGTACCGGGCGCGCTCGACCAGGTCGACGATCCCGGCGACGGTCTCCACGGCGCGTTCGGCCGGGGCGTCGTCGCGGAGCAGGCCGACCAGGCGACGGAGGTCCTCGAGCACCGCGGTGCTCTGCTCCCGCACCTGGCGGACGCCCTCGTGGGCGGCGGCCGGGTCGGTGTCGATCTGCCGGTCGATCACGGCCGACATGAGGGCGATGCCGGACAGGTGGTGCGCCGCGATGTCGTGCAGCTCCCGCGCCATCGCGGTCCGTTCGCGCGAGACGGCGGCGTCGACGCGGGCATCCTGCTCGCGGACGACGGCCGAGGCCTCGGCGGTGCGGGCAGCGACCTCGGCCTCCCGTGCCGCCCGCACGTCGCGCCGCGACCGGACGACCAGGGCGACGACGAGCGGGAGTCCGACGGCCCCGACCGCCTGGGTGAACCCCTGCGGTGCGGCGTCGAGCACCGCGGCCGACACGGGGCGGCCCGAGAGCGCTCCGTGCAGGAGGATCCAGTTCTCCGCGGTGCCCGTCGCGACGAGACCCGCCGCGACGACCAGTGGAGGCCAGAGCCGTCCGAACGGGACGCGCAGGGCGGTCAGGACGACGGCGACCACGACCGGGAGCGCGGCCAGGCCGAACACGTCGCTGCTCTCGTGGGTGGCGGACACTGCGATGACCGGGACCGCGGCGACCGCGACGAGGGAGACCCGGGGGGCGGGTCGCGCGGCGAGCAGGACCGCGGACTGCACGAGGAGCCCGAGGGCGGCGAGCAGCCAGGCCCCGCTGCCGACCGTCGGGGCGTCGAGGCGTGGACCGACGGTGTCCGGGTCGATCCGGTCCAGGAAGGGCAGCCCGAGCAGCAGTCCGAGCGAGACGACGGCGGTCGCGACGGCGACCAGGACGTCGTTCCGACGGAGGCGACGGTCGCCGCCGACCCGCGCGGTGCGGGAGTCGGCGGCGACGCGAGCCGCACTCGCTTCAGCGGGTGCCATCGTTCGATCCTACGAGGCGGGCGGGGGCCGGCGTCGGGAGGCGATCCGTGCCTCCCGGCCGGCGGTCGTACCCGAGCCGACCACGGGTGGCGACCAGCAGGACCGCGGCGGCCACCGTCGAGACGATGGTGAGCCCCTGCATCATCGTGCCGGCGGTCATCCCCGGGTACATGTCGGCCCAGAGGGTCGAGATCGTGTTGTTCACCCCGACGTGCAGCAGGAGCGCGACCGGCAGGCTCTCACCGGTCCGGTTGAAGACCCACGTCATGACGACGTTGAAGGTGATCGTGAAGAGCGCGAAGACGACCGGCTCCGACCAGTGTGCGTCCGGCCACCCGCCCCAGTCCGACAGGTACAGCGGCATGTGCCAGAGCGCCCACAGCGGGCCGAGCACGGCGGCGGCACCGAGCGGTCCGAAGCGGTCCTGCAGGCGGGGGAGGGCGAAGTCACGCCAGCCGGGCTCCTCCGACAGACCCGTGGTGAACAGCTGCACCACGAGACCCGGCACGAGGGCGAGCAGGGCGAGGGCGGTCGGCGCCTGGACGTTCCCGCCCGAGAAGGGCAGGCCCGTCAGGACGATGAGCGCCGGGACGCCGACCAGGGCCAGTGCGTACCAGTACCAGGCGACCCGCCAGCGCCAGAGGCGACCGACCCACCGCCGCAGCCCCGGCCGACCGTCGGCGATCGCCGTGACGACGAAGGCGCCGCCGAGCGGACCGAGGAGCGCCCCGGGCAGGACGCCGGTGAACTGCGCGGTGCCGAGGAACTCCGGGAAGTGCAGGTCCCACACGCCCAGACCGTGCGGGCTCAGGATGTACGGCACCCAGGCGAGCCAGCTGAGGCCGAGCGCCAGGGTGGCGAAGGAGGCGAGCGGGTGCCGGACGACCAGGCCCGCGACCCCCGTCCGTTCGGGGACGACGGTGCCGGCGCCGGGCCGGACTTCGGTGGTGTTCGTCATGCCGTCCACGCTAGGAACGGCCGTCCGCCGGGACGACCGGCGGAGGGACGCATCCCGGGACCTCCACCGAAGGATGCAAGCCGGTGCCGCGACCGCCGCACGTGCGTACCGTCGGGGACATGACCACCACCGTCCTCGTCGCCGGCGCCACCGGCGACCTCGGTGCGCGCATCGTCCGCGCACTCCTCGACCACGACCCCGACGTGCGCGTCCGGGTGCTCACCCGGTCGGGCTCCTCGCCCGCCGCAGATCGGCTCGCCGCCGCGTCCGACCGGGTGTCGGTCGTCAGCGCCGCCTACGACGACCACGACGCGCTCGTGTCGGCGCTCGCCGGGGTCGACGTCGCCGTCTCCGCGGTGAGCGGCACCCGGTCCGTGATCGTCGACGCGCAGACCGCGCTGCTCCGCGCGGCCGTCGCCGCCGGGGTGCCGCGGTTCGTCCCGTCGGACTACTCCGCCGACTACCGGGCGATCACCCCCGGGACCAACCGCAACTTCGAACTGCGCCGCGAGTTCGCCGCGACCGTCGACGCCGCACCCGTCCGGGCCACCTCGGTCCTGAACGGTGCCTTCACCGACATGCTCACCGGACAGGCCCCGATGATCCTGTTCGACCGTCGCACGGTCCTGTACTGGTCGTCCGCCGACCAGGTGCTCGACTTCACGACGAAGGACGACACCGCACGGGTGACGGCGCTCGCCGCGCTCGACCCGGACGCACCGCGGTACGTCGAGGTCGCCGGGGACCGGGTGACGGCCAGGAGCGTCGCGGACACCCTGTCGCAGCTCACCGGCACGCGCTTCCGGACGCAGTGGGCCGGGACCGCGAGCACCCTCTCCGGGATGGCACGCATCGGCCGACGGCTGTCGAGCGCCGGGGACGAGGAACCGTTCCCCGCGTGGCAGGGGATGCAGTACTTCGTCAGCATGTTCAGCGGCGAGGCCGAGCTGCACCACGTGGCGAACGACCGCTACGGGCCGCACCGCTGGACGAGCGTGCGGGACGTCCTCGCAGCGCACCTCGACGCACCGGCGTCCGCCTAGGCTCGGGGACCGTGTTCGAACTCCACCACCTCGCCGCACAGGAACTCTGGGACTGGATCCGCCGGGGGGACGCGACGGCGCTCGAGGTGACCGAGCACTACCTCGCGCGGATCGAGCGGCTGGACCCGTCCCTCGGGGCGTTCGTCACCGTCACCGCCGACGCCGCGCGTGAGCGGGCGGAACGGCTCGGTTCGCTCGTCCCGACCTCCCGATCGCTGTGGGGCCTGCCCACCGCGGACAAGGACCTGTACGACCGGGCCGGGGTCCCGACACGGCACGGCTCGACCGCGCTGCCGGTGACGCCCGCGACCGTCGACCATCCGCTGGTGGCGGCGCTCGCCGCGGCGGGGACCGTGAGCCTCGGCAAGACGACGTCGCCGGAGTTCGGCATGTCCTCGTCGTCCGAGACCCGGTTCGGCACGACCCGCAACCCGTACGACACCGCACGGGCGCCGGGCGGATCGTCGAGCGGCACGGCGGTGGCCGTCGCGGCCGGACTCCTGCCCGCGGCGGTCGGCACCGACGGCGGGGGCTCGGTGCGCATCCCCGCCGCCGCCACCGGACTCGTCGGGCTCAAGCCGAGCCGGGGGCGGGTGCCGTCGATGCCCGGGCGTTCCGGGGTCGGTGGGCTGAGCGTCGCCGGACCGATCACGCGGAACGTGGCCGACGCCGGGATGCTCCTCGACGCCCTCGTGGCGCCGACCGGGCTGCCGGAGCCGTCGCCGTACGCGCTCGTCACCCCCGAGGTCGGCGAGGGACCGTTCACGGCTGCCGCCGTCCGGGGCGAGGGCCGGTTCGTCGTCGGGGTGCTCGAGGGGTCGCCGTGGGACGAGACCGTCGACGTCGTGGTCGATCCGGCAGCCCGGGCTGCGGTGTCGACCGCCGTGCGGGTGCTCGGCGAGGTCGGGCACGGGGTCGAGGACGTCGCGATGCCCCGGCTGCCGTACGCCGACGCCTTCCGCACGGCGTGGGAGTCGAGCGCCGCCGGGCTGCTGCGCGTGCCGGGCCTCGACCGGTCCGAGCTGACCCCGCTCGTGGCGTGGCTCGTCGAACGTGCCGGACGGCTGACCGCCGAGCGGGTGCTCGACGCGACGGCGACCCTCGACACGTTCTCGGCCGGCCTGATCCGGGCGTTCGACCCCTTCGACGCCGTGCTGACGCCGACCCTGGCGCTGACCCCGCGGCCGCTCGGCTGGTACGGCGACGACCCGGAGGAGGACTTCCGGCGGCAGTGCGCCTACTCGCCGTGGACGTCGATGGCGAACGTGTCGGGGTTGCCCGCGATCACGCTGCCGGTCGGCGTCACCGAGGAGGGACACCCCGACGGTGCCGGGCTGCCGATGGGCGTGCAGCTCGTCGGGCGACCGGGCGGTGAGCGCGTCCTGCTCGCGATCGGCGCCCAGCTCGAACGCCGGCTGCGCTGGCAGCGGCGCCACCCGCCGCAGTGGTGACGCGGGCCTGAGGTGCGGCGTCTGCGACGTGACGCGTGTCGATCGACACGCGCAACGTCGCAGGCCGCGCGCCGGCCGACCGACCGCCGCCGGGCCGGCCCGGGCCGGGCGACGCAGGGGCCCGGCGCGCCTACGGCAGCGTCGGCGCCGCCGCCACGAGCGCCCGCGTCACCGCGTGCTGCGGGTCGTCGAGGAGCGACACCGGTCCCTGCTCGACGATCCTCCCGGCCGACAGCACCGCGACGGTGTCGCACAGCCGCTGCACCACGCCGATGTCGTGCGACACGAGCACGAGCGTCAGCCCGAGGTCGTCGGCGAGCGACCGGAAGAGGTCGATCACGCGCGCACGGACGACCACGTCGAGGGCGCTCATCGGCTCGTCGCCGAACAGGACCCGCGGCCCGTGTACGACCGCCCGCGCGATGGCGATCCGCTGCCGCTGCCCACCGGAGAACTCGTGCGGGTACCGGTCGACAGCGTCGGCGGGCAGGTCGACCCGCTCGAGCACCGCACGAACGAGCTCGGCGTGTAGGCCCGGCACCCGGAGCGCCCGCAGCGGCTCGCCGACGATCGCCCCGACGCGCATCCGTGGGTCGAGCGATGCGTACGGGTCCTGGAACACGATCCCGGTCTCGCGGCGGAACCAGCGCATGGTGCGCGCGGAGGCCGAGGCGACCACCGGACGTCCGCCGGCCGTCACGGTGCCCGTGGTGGGCGCCTCCAGGCCGGCGAGCAGGCGCACCAGCGTCGACTTGCCCGACCCGGACTCGCCGACGATCCCGAGCCGCGACCCGGTGGCGACCGTCAGGTCGACGCCGTCCACCGCGGTGCGCACCGGTCCGGGCTCGAACGGTCCCCGGCGCGGCAGCCGGTAGGTGCGGTGGAGCCCGCTGGCGCGCAGCGCGTCGGTCATGCGGAGCCTCCGGTCAGTCGCGCGGTGGCACGGGCGGCGTCGACGAGGGCGGCCGTCGCCGGGTGCCGGGGTGCGTCGAGGAGCGCACGGACGGAACCCTGCTCGACGACCCGTCCGTGGTCGAGCACGACGGCCTGGTCCGCGATCCGCGCGAGCACCGCCAGGTCGTGCGTCACGAAGAGCATGCCGGTGCCGCGGTCGGTCGAGAGCCGCGCGAACAGCTCGAGGATGCGCGCCTCGGTGGTCACGTCGAGGGCGGTCGTGGGTTCGTCCGCCACCAGGTAGGCGGGGGAGCCGGCCATCGCCATCGCGATGCAGATCCGCTGCCGCTGCCCGCCGGACAGCTGGTGCGGGTACTGGCGCAGGAGCGAGGCCGGATCGGGCAGCCCGACGGCGTCCGCGAGGGCGACGGCCGCCGTGGCCGCCGCACGACGGTCCAGGCCGCGGTGCAGCCGGAGGGGTTCGGCGACCTGCGCACCCACGCGGCGGAGGGGGTCGAGCGCCGTGCCCGGCTCCTGGAACACCATGCCGATCCCGGCACCGCGGTGCCGTGCGCGCTCGCGGTCGCGCAGACCGACGAGCTCGGTGCCGTCGAGGCGGATGCTGCCGGTGACCTCCGCCCCGGTGGGCTCGAGCCCCATCAGGGCGAGCGAGGTCATGGACTTGCCGGACCCGGAGGCGCCGATGACGCCGACGCGCCGACCGGGAGGCACGGTGAACGTGACGTCGTCGAGGACCGTCCGCCCCGCGATGCGGACCGTCAGTCCGCGCACCTCGAGTCCGTCGCGCTCGGTCCGGTGGGTGGTCGCGTCGGTCATGCCGTCACCCCCGGGGTGGTCGTCGTGCTGCTCGACGCGCGGTCCCCGGTGGTGAGGCGCGGGTCCGTCGCGTCGCGCACCGCGTCGCCGAGCAGCGACAGGGCGGCGACGACGAGGGCGATCGCAGCGCCCGGCCAGGTGGCGCTCCAGGGGTGCACGCCGATGTAGGTCTGGAGGTCGGCGAGCAGGTTGCCCCACGAGGCGGTGTCCGACCCGGCGCCGTACCCGAGGTACGACAGCCCGGCCTCGGCGAGGACCGCGGTCGCCATCGCGAGCGACAGCTGCACCGTGAACAGCGGCGCCGCGTTCGGCACGAGGTGCCGGGTGAGCACGCCGAGCGGACCGACCCCGGACGCCCGGGCGGCCACGACGTAGTCGCTCCGGGCGATGCGGCGGATCTCCCCGCGGGTGACGCGGGCGATCGAGACACCGAAGGACAGGCCGACGCTGACGACGACGACGCCGAGGGAGCCGCCGAACACCGCGGTCAGGAGCATCGCGGTGAGGAGCGTCGGGAACGCGACGAGGATGTCGAGGAGCACGGCCGTGCCCTCGCGCACCCACCGCGTGGTCAGCGAGCCGACCGCGGTGAGGACGATCCCGACGACGCTCGCGACGACCCCGGACCCGAGCGCGACGAGCACGGTCGTGCGGGTGCCGGCGAGCAGGTAGCTCGCGATGTCCCGGCCCGCGGCGTCGGTGCCGAACCAGTGCGCCGGACCCGGCGCGGCCCACTGCCGGAACGGGTCCGCGCGGAAGGGGTCCTGCGGGGTCCAGAACAGCGACACGACGGCGAGCACGACGAGGAGCCCGAGGACGACCACGGCGAAGCACCCCGTCGGCCGGGCGAGCAGGCGGCGGATCACTCGCCCACCTCCCGCTGCCGCGGGTCGAGTGCGCGGTGCACGACGTCGACCGCGAAGCCGACGAGCAGCACCAGGCCGGTCAGGACGAGGAGCTCCGACTGCACCTTCGTGACGTCCCGACGGCCGACGTCGGTCACGAGCATGCGACCGACGCCGGGGAGCGAGAACAGCTGCTCGACGACGACCGCGCCGACGAGGAGCCCGGCGATCTGCACGCCGAGCACGGCCAGCACGGTGAGCGCCACCGACGGCAGGCCGTGCCGGAGCAGCGCCTGCGTGCGGGTGAGCCCGACGGCCGCGGCGGTGCGGACGTGGTCGGCGTCGAGCACGGACAGTGTCGCCGAGCGGGTGAAGCGCAGGATCACCGCACCCTCGACGGCGCCGATCGTCAGCGCCGGCAGCACGAGCGAGGAGAACGCTCGTGCGGGTTCGTCCCACCCGTCGAGCGGGAAGCCCTGCGTCGGCAGCCAGTGCAGCGTCACCGCGAAGAGGGCGATGAGGAGCATGCCGGCCCAGACGACCGGCACCGCGGCGACGGCCTGCGCGAGGAAGCCGATCACGGCACCGCCCGCGCGACGCCGGAGCACCGCGGCGAGCACACCGAGCGGCACCCCGATCACGAGCGCCGCCACGAGCGACATGCCTGCGAGCGGCAGGGTCACGGCGAGCTTCTGCGCGATCTCCGGGCCGACGGCGCCGTTCGTCACCAGGGAGCGTCCGAGGTCGCCACGCAGGACCCCGCCGATCCAGTCGAGGTACTGCAGGACGACCGGACGGTCGAGTCCGAGCTGCTGCCGGAGCTGCTCCACCTGCGCGGGCGTCGACTCGGTGCCGGCGACGATCTGCGCGACGTCACCGGGCAGCACGCGCAGCGTCGCGAACACGATGATGCTCGCGACGAGCAGGCCGACGACGAGCAGGAGCAGTCGCCCGACGAGGAACCGGGTCACGTCCCCGATGCTACGGGGAACGGCGCCCCGTCCCGTGGAGCCGGGCTCACCCGAGCGCCAGCTTCGACAGGTCGAGTCGCGAGTTCCCGCCGTCGACCGGGAACCCGGTGACGCCCTTGCGCACGGCCGTGATCTCCGTCGCGGTGTACAGCCACTCGCCGGCGGCGTCCTCGCTGACGATGCGGGCGGCCTTGCGGAGCGCCTCGACCTTCGCGGTCTCCGAGGTCGCGGCGAGCGACTCGGCGTACAGCGCCTGCACCTCCGCGTTGTCGTAGCCGAAGTAGTAGTCCGGGTTCGCCCAGTTGCCGAAGTCCCGTGCCTCGACGTGGTCGACCATCGACAGCTGGAAGTCCTTGTCCTGGAAGACCTGCGACAGCCACGTGGCGAAGTCGACGCGCTCGACCTTCAGCGTGATGCCGACGTCGGCGAGCTGCGACTTGAGCACGTCGCCGATCGTCGCCGGGTAGACGTTCGCGTAGGTGAGCGTCAGGTCGAGGTCGGGCTTCCCCGCCTCGGCGAGGAGCTTCTTCGCGTTGGCCGGGTCGTACGCGTCGATCGCGTTGAGGTCCTCGTAGCCCGGGTCGAGCTCGGGGATCGGGCCGCCCTGCTCGACGCCCGTGCCGCCGACTGCCTTGATGAGCGCCTTCGGGTCGATCGCCTGCCGGATGGCCTTCCGCACCCGCACGTCGGTGAACGGTGCCCGGGCGTCGTTGAACGCGAGCGTGTACTTGTCGGTCGTCCTGCCGCGGTGGAGCGCGATGTCCGGGTTGCCCTGCAGCTGGCCCTGCAGCGTGCCGTCGACGGGGTTGAGCACGTCGAGGTCGCCGTTCGCCATCGCGTTCACGGCCGTCGACGGGTCCGTGATGTACCGGAACACGATCTTCGCGACCTTCGGCTCGGTGCCCCAGTAGTCGTCGTTGCGGCTGAAGGTCAGCGAGTCGCCCTGCTTCCACGAGGACACCTCGAACGGTCCGGTGCCGTTCGCGCTGTCGGACAGGTCGTTCCGCGCGGCCTGCTCGAGCACCAGGCCCGCGCGACCGGTCAGGGTGAAGAGCAGGTCGGAGTCGGGCTTCGCCAGGCGCAGTTCGACGACGCCGTCCGACGGCGAGCTGATCGAGGTGACCCCGGCGAGCTTCGCCGAGTCGACGTAGCCGGCGTCGTCCTTGACCTGCTGCAGCGACCAGACGACGTCGGCGGCGGTGACGGGCTTGCCGTCCTGGAAGGTCGTGCCCTTGCGAAGCGTGAACGTGTAGGTCCTGCCGTCGGCGGAGACCTCGTGCCGCGACGCGAGCACGTCGCGGATCTCCCCGTCCGCCGTCCGGCCGACCAGGCCCTGGTAGACGTTGTCGATGAGCACCTGGTCGAGTGCCGCCCCGGACTGCTTGCGGATGTCGAGGCTGGTCGGCTCGAGCACGAGCCCGACGCGCACGGTGGCGTCGGCGCCGCCGCGGTCGTCCGAGGAGCCCGAGCAGGCGGTGAGCGTCAGGGCCGACACGACGGCGACCGCGGTGGCGGCCAGGGCGAGACGTGCCGAGCGGGTCCCGGTGCGGGTCCTGGTGCGGGTCCCGGTGCGGGGGAGGAGCGGACTCATGGGGTGTGTGGGTTCCTTCCGGGCGCGTGCCGTCGACGGTCGTCGCGTCGCGCTCGCACGAGGTTACCGGCGCTCGGGGGTGTCCGGCGACGATTCCTGTACGGGGTGCAACAACCCGTCCGGGTGCATCGACCCATCCAGGCGCGACGATCCGTCGGGCTGCAGCGACGTCACCGGCTGCAACACCCCGTGCCGCTCGCCCCATGCCCGGATCGCCGTCGCCAGTTCGAGGGGTGCCTGGTTCTGCACGGCGTGCCGGGCCGTGACGGTGACGACCTCCGCGTCCGGCAGCCGCTCCGTGAACCCGGTGTGCAGCTTCGGTGAGACGTACCCGCGGTCGCCGCGGACGAGCAGCAGCGGGACGTCCAGGGCGTCGAGGTCCGGCCACGCGTCGGCGAACCGGCCGACCGACGCGGTCCGGCCGGCCAGGTGCGGGAAGTGGTGCCGCCGCACGAGCCGGCCGTCCTCGCCGAGCCGCGTGGTGTGCCGCGCCTCGCGCAGGAGCACCGCCCGGTCGTCGCCGACGCGTGCCTCGACCGCGCGGTCGACCACCTCGTCGAGCGAGGCGAACGGGGTCTCGTCCTCGAGCGCCCGGGCGATCCGGTCGACCGCCCGCTGCGCGAAGTCGGGCGACATGTCGACGAGCACGAGGCCCGTCACCCGCTCCGGCGCCGTCGCCGCGAGCCTTGCCGCGAGGATCGCACCGAGCGAGTGCCCGACGACGACGCCGGGTGGCACCCCGAGCGCGTCGAGCGCGGCCAGCACCTGCGGTGCCGTCGCGGTGGCGCCGTAGTCCGCGTCGTCCCGCCACGACGACCGGCCGTGCCCGGGCAGGTCGAGGGCGACCGCCGGCTCGCCGACCGCGATCGCGGTCTGGTCGAAGCTGTGCGCGTCGATGCCGAGCCCGTGCAGGTAGGTGATCCGCGCCTCCCGTCCGTCCGCCGTGTTCCACCGGATCGCGGCGGTCTCGCGACCGACGTCGGTCCGGACCACCTGCCGGGAGGCGCGCAGCGGCTCCGCCACGCCGCTCGCCGCTGCGAGCGCGGCCAGGTCCGCGAATTCGTCGTCGGGTTCGTGCACGGTTCCGATCCTCGCACCCGGGGGCGGTACCCCGTTCCACCCTGGAAGGGTTAGGTGAGGCATGCCATACTCGTTCTCGTGGCAGCCCGGTACCGCGTCTTCTCCGTCCGCGTGGCGGCCGTCACCGCGCTCACCCCGTCGTTCGTCCGGGTGACGCTCACCGGTGACGCCCTCGCCGACTTCTCGGCGGTCGGGCTCGACCAGCGGATCAAGCTCGTCCTGCCGATCCCCGGGCACGGGTTCACCGACCTGCCCGACGGCGACGACTGGTACGGCGCCTGGCGTGCCCTGCCGGACGCGGAGCGCAACCCGCTGCGGACCTACACCGTGCGGTCGTTCCGCCCGGACGCCCACGAGCTCGACATCGACTTCGTCGCCCACGGTGACACCGGCCCGGCGTCGCGCTGGGTCTCGTCGTGCCGCGTCGGCGACGAGCTGCGGATCGTCGGGCCGGCCGTGCCGTCGTCGCCCGCCGAGCTGCCGAGCGGGGCGGCCGAGTTCGCGCCGGGCAGCGCCACCCGCATCCTGCTCGCCGGCGATGAGACGGCCGCGCCGGCCATCTGCGCGATCCTCGAGGCGCTCGACGTCACCGCGGTCGGGCACGTCTTCATCGAGGTCCCCACCGACGCCGACCGGCTGCCCGTGACCGCGCCTGCCGGGGTCGAGGTCCGGTGGATCGCCCGGAACGGTGCCTCGCACGGCGTCCGGATGACCGACCAGGTGCAGGCGTGGGCCTCGGACGTCGTGGCCGGCGCGTTCGCTCGCGGCGTCGTCGACCGGTCCGGAGTCGACCCGTCCGGTGTCGAGCTCTCCGAGGTGGACGTGGACGAGCAGGTGCTCTGGGACGTGCCGGCGCCCGTCGACGAGCGGCCCGTGTACGCGTGGATCGCGGGCGAGGCCGGCTGCGTCAAGGAGCTCCGTCGGCACCTGGTGCGCGGGGTCGGGCTCGACCGGGAGCAGGTCGCGTTCATGGGGTACTGGCGGCACGGCAAGGCCGAGCACTGAACATCGATCTGCCACCGCTCCCGACGACGGCGCTCGGCGTCCGTGGCCTGACGCTCGCGTACGACGACCGTGTCGTGGTCTCCGCGCTCGACGTGGACGTGCCGGACGGCGAGCTGACCGTCATCGTCGGACCGAACGCCTGCGGCAAGTCGACGCTCCTCAAGGCCTTCGCCCGCACCCTCACCCCGAGCGCGGGCACGGTGTTCCTCGACGGCGCCCCCATCACCTCCTACCGCCCGAAGGCCGTCGCGCGCCGGGTCGGCATGCTCCCGCAGACGCCGATCGCGCCCGAGGGCATCACCGTCCGCGACCTCGTGTCCCGCGGGCGCTTCCCGCACCAGGACCTCCTGCACCCGTCGTCCGGGTCCGACCGCCGCGCGGTGCAGGCCGCCCTCGAGCAGACCGACACGGTCGCACTGGCCGACCGCAGCGTGGGGGAGCTCTCCGGCGGACAGCGGCAGCGGGTCTGGATCGCCATGGTGCTGGCGCAGGAGACCGACATCGTCCTGCTCGACGAACCGACGACGTTCCTCGACATCGCCCACCAGTACGACGTGCTCGAGCTCGCCTCGGCCCTGCACGCCGCGGGACGGACCGTCGTCGCGGTGCTGCACGACCTCAACCAGGCCGCGCGGTACGCGACGCACCTCGTGGCGATGCGTGACGGGGCGATCGTCGCGCAGGGGACCCCGGCGGCGGTCCTGACGTCCGAGCTGGTCGAGGACGTCTTCGGGCTGCCGTGCGTGGTCGTCCCCGACCCGGAGACCGGCACGCCCCTCGTGGTGCCGCGGCGTCGCGCGGCCTGAGGTCGCGGCGCAGCCGCGGGCTGCTCGCGAGTGGGCAGGACCTGCCGCTCACGTCTGCCGAGTGGGGGGTTCCGGTCGGTGCTGCGCACCGAGTGTGACGGAACCTGCCCGCTCAGTTTCGGCCCGCTCGGTGCGGTCAGGTTCGGATGGTCAGCGGTACCCGCCGTCCTCCAGGCCGGCCTCGACCTCGAAGCGGTTGCGCAGCGGGTCCCGTCCGGCGACGGCGTACAGCAGCGGCATGAGCATGCCGTAGCGCCGCCACTGCGCCACGTGCACGCGCTCGTGGCGGAGCACCCGCGGTCCGTCGTTTTCGCGCGTCAGGTACACGGAGCCGACGCACGTGCCGCCGCGCCGGAAGACCCAGCGCGGCAGGCCCGTGCAGACGACCAACCCGTCCTCGACCCGGACGCGCCCGGTCGAGAGCGGCACACCGACCGCGAGCCCGACGGCCGTCGCGAACAACCACCCGGCGCGGGACGCGGGGGAATCGAGGAGCGGGTTTCGCACCCCTACTCCGGGCGGCCGTAGGTCTCGAGCAGGCGCAGCCAGACCTCGTTCATGGTCGGGTAGGCCGGGACGGCGTGCCAGAGGCGGTCGATCGGCACCTCGCCGACGACGGCGACCGTGGCGGCGTGCAGCATCTCGGCCACGTCCTGTCCGACGAAGGTCACGCCGACGACGACGCCGCGGTCCTCGTCGACGACCATCTTCGCCCGGCCGGTGTAGCCGTCCGCCTGCAGCGCGGAGCCCGCGACGGCACCGAGGTCGTACTCGACGGCGCGGACGTTCACCCCCTGCTTCCGGGCCGCGTCCTCGGTCAGACCGATGCTCGCGACCTCGGGGTCGGTGAACGTCACCTGCGGCACGGCGGCGTGGTCGGCGGTCGCGACGTGGGCTCCCCACGGCTCGGCGTGGACGGGTCGGCCCTGGGCGCGGGCGGCGATCGCCTCGCCGGCGGCACGCGCCTGGTACTTGCCCTGGTGGGTGAGGAGCGCGCGGTGGTTGACGTCGCCGACGGCGTAGAGCCAGTCGGTGCCCTGCACGAGCATGGTGTCGTCGACCTCGAGCCAGTCGCCGGCGGTCAGTCCGACCGTCTCGAGGCCGAGGTCGGCGGTGTGGGCCTTGCGGCCGGTCGCGGCGAGCACCTCGCTCGTGACCACGGTGGTGCCGTCGTCGAGCGTCGTGGTCACGAGCCCGTGCTCGTCGCGGTCGACGCGTGTCGGGCTGACACCGGTGCGCACGTCGATGCCGAGCTCGCGCATCGCGTCGGCGACGAGTTCACCGGCGAAGGGCTCCATGCCGCCGAGCAGACCGTGCCGGGCGACCAGGGTGACCTTCGAGCCGAGCGAGGCCCACGCGGTCGCGAGCTCCGAGCCGGCGACGCCGCCGCCGATGACGAGCAGGCTCTCCGGGACCTCCTGGGCGCTGGTGCCCTCGCGGGTGCCCCACGGCTGTGCGTCGGCGAGCCCCGGGACGTCCGGCAGCTGGTGGAGCGATCCGGTGACGACCGCGACGGCGGCGCGTGCGGTGTACTCCTCGCCGCCGACCTCGATGGTCTTCTCGCCCGTGATGCGGGCGTGGCCGCGGATGAGGGCGATGTCGGAGGACTCGAGCCACGCGACCTGGCTGTCGTCCTGGTAGTCGGAGGTGAACGAGTTGCGACGGGCGAGCACCTTCGCGGCGTCGACGTGTCCGGTGACCGCCTGGGCGGCTCCGTCCACGCGCTTCGCGGCGGCGACCGCGTGCCCGCTGCGGAGCAGGGCCTTCGACGGCATGCACGCCCAGTAGGAGCACTCGCCGCCGACCAGTTCGGCCTCGACCACGGCGACCGACAGGCCGCGCTTGTGGGCGTAGTCCGCCACGTTCTCGCCGACAGCGCCGGCTCCGATCACGATGAGGTCGTAGTCCGTCATGCTCCCGAACGTACGCGGGGCGACGGTGCACCGGCCGGGTGCGGTGCGGGGACCGGCGTGCCGGACGCGGGGACCGGACGGTGCATGCCGCGGAGACCGGTCGGTGCGCGCCGGGTGCGGGGACCGGTCAGGCCGCGCGTGACGCCGTCGTCAGGGCGCCGACCGCACGGAGGATCACCCCGAGGTCGTCGACCGCGCGGTCCGGGTCGACGGGCGCGAACCCGGTCAGGGCCGCACCGACCAGCCGGCGACCGCGCGTGGCCGCCTGGATGCGCTCCACGAGCCCGGCGGCATCGAGACCGAAGGGCACCGGCTCGAGCAGCCCGTCCACCTCCGCCGGGTCGAGGACGTCGAGGTCGACGTGGACGAAGACCCCCTCGGCACCGGTGGCGTCCACGGCCGCCGCGACCGCGTCCGGGGTGGCCGCGTCCACGTCGAGGTGGGTGATGCCGATGCGGTCGAGCGCGGCGAGCTCGGCGTCGTCCGTCCCACGGATGCCGACGACGACGACGGCCGCCGGGTCGACGGTCGGCAGGTCGGGGAACAGCTCGTCCGACCGGTCGACGAGCAGCCGGAGCACGGCGGTCTCCGCCGCCACCGGCTGCGCGCGGTTCAGCGACCGGTACCCGCTGGAGCCCGCGATGCGGACGAACGCGGTGCCCGGTCGGACGAGCACGGTGGCGCCGAGCACGCTCGATCCGTCGCCGCCGACGACGAGGACGGGCTCGCTCGCGACACCCGCCTCCTCCGCGACGCGTTCGGCGACCGCGCGGACCGCCGTGTAGCGGGCGACGGCGGTCTCGAGGCGGTCCCCGGCACCGGCGGGGACGTCGACGACGGTGGTGGCGGCACGGGGGAGATCGGCTGCGATGGCCTGCGCTCCGTCGCCGAGGCGCATCGCGCGCGACGACGCCGAACCCTGCCACTGACCGACGACGAGGAACTGCATCGTCTCAGTCTGTCAGCACGGTCCGGCGTCGTCCGGGGAACCGGCTCAGATCGAGCTGGATCCGCCGTTCTTCAGCGCGGCGAGCCGGGCTTCCACCTCGGCGTCACGGCCGACGTCCTCGAGGCTCTCGAACTGCGCGTCGAGGCTCGACGCCTGCAGTTCCTGCTGGCCGAGCACCTTCGCCTCCTCGCGACGGACCTTCTCCTCGAAGCGGTTCAGGTCGCTCGTCGGGTCGGTGATGTCGATGTTGCCGATGGCGTCGTTCACCTTCGACTGCGCCTCGGCGGTCTTCTGCCGTGCGACGAGGGTGTCGCGCTTGGCCTTGAGCTGCTCGAGCTTCTGCTCCATGCCCGCGAGCCCGGACTTCAGCTTCTCGACCTGCTCGTTCTGCGTGGCGAGCGGTCCCTCGTTGTCCTTGACCTCCTGCTCGGCGGCGAGCTGCTTACCGATGGCGATCTTCGCGAGGTTGTCGAACTTGTCGGCGTCCGCCGTCTTGCCCTCCGCGCGGTACTTGTCGGCAGCGGCGGAGGCGTTCGCGGCCTTCTGCCCCCACTCGGTCGCGGCGCGCTTGTCCTCCTCGTGGTCCTGCTCGAGCAGGCGGAGGTTGCCGATCGTCTGCGCGATCGCGGTCTTGGCGTCCGCGATGTTGTTCGAGTAGTCGCGCACGAGCTGGTCCAGCATCTTCTGCGGGTCCTCGGCGTCGTCGATGATCTGGTTCACGTTCGCCCGGATGAGCGAGGAGATCCGGCCGAAGATGGTCTGCTTTGCCATTGCTTTCCCTTTCGTGGAAGGTCCGTTGTGGTGCTGGTTCGGTCGTGCTGCGCCGCTGGCCGGGTCAGGCCGCGGCGGTCGGTGGAACGGCGTTCAGAAGCGGCCGCCGCCCGAGAAGCCGCCGCCCCCGCCACCGCCGCCGTCTCCGCCGCCGAAGCCGCCCCCGCCGCCGCCGAAGCCCCCGCCGCCGAAGCCGCCCCCGCCGAAGGACCCGCCGCCGAAGCTGCCGCCGCCGAAGCTGCCGCCGCGGCCGCCGAGCAGGCCGCCGAGCACGATGCCGGTGACCAGTCCGCCGAGCTGTGCGCCGTTGCCGCCGCCCCCGCCCTGGCCGGGCCACCCGCCCATGTCGTCGTTCGCCGCGTCCATCGCAGCCGCCGCGTACTGCTCCGCGGCACGCGCTGCCTGGACGGCACTGGCGGGATCGGTCGTCGCGAGGTCCACCGCGTCGTCGAGTGCCCGTTCCGCCTCGGACAGCCGGGTCCGTGCGGTCGTCCCGACACCGCCCCGTCGGACCGAGATGAAGTCCCGCGCCTGGCTGATGCGCGCTCGTGCGTCGCGCAGGGCGTCGTCGAGGGCCCGCTGCGCCCGCTGGCGCTGCTCCTGCGCACCGCGTGCCGCGGCCAGCGCGGCGTCGATGTCCGTGTTCGCCCGCGTCAGGACGTCGACCGCGGCGATCGGGTCGCGCGGGTCGAGGCCCTGCCGCAGCACGGTGTCGGCGCGGGTCACGGCTCCCGCCAGCGCCGGGTCGGCCGAGCGCATCGCACGCGCCGCGGCGACGTCGCCCTCGATGTCGACGCGCATCGCCTCGGCCCGCGCCGACGCCTCGGAGAAGGTGCGCTCCGCTCCGGTCGCGCTGGTGGTCAGCTGCTGCACCTGCGCGAGGGCGTGCTGGGCGTCCCGGACCGCGATCACCGCCTCGCCCTTGTCGCCCGCGGCGATGGCCGCGGTCGCCGCCTGCGAACGTTCGGTGGCGAAGCCGAGCACCTGGTCCGCCTGGGCGACGTTGTCGGAGACCGTGGCGAGGGTCCTGCCGGTGTACTGCCCACGGACCCGTTCGAGTGCGCGACGGGCCGCGTCGAGGTCGGCCGGCGCCGCGGCCACCGCCGACGCGAGCGCCGTCGCGGCGTCCTCCACGCCGTCCTCGAGCGCGCGGAGCCGGTCGAACGCCTCGGTCTGCTCCTCGATCGACGCGTGCGCCCGCTCGCAGATCGCGATGATGTCGTTCGCCCACTGCGCCCGCTGCTGCGGGGAGTCCGGCACCTCGTCGTCGAGCTGCTGCTGGTACGAGAAGGCCTGCCGCACCGAGCGCTTCGCGGCGGCCACCGCTTCGGCGAAGGGCTTCGCGGCGTCCTCGCCGAACTGCGCGCTGGCGAACCCGACCTCCTGCTCGGCCGTGCGGAGCTCGTCGTCGATCGTCACGAGTGCGCCGCCGGCCTTCCGCTCGAGCCCGGCGAGCGAGGCCTGTTGCGCCCGCTCGGCCTCGGCCGTCCGGCGCTTGTTGCGGGTGCGGACGACCAGCACGACGACCACGAGACCGACGACGACCACGAGGAGCAGGACCCAGAGCCACGTGAGGTCCGCCGGTGCCTGGGTCTGCACGAGTCCGTCGGCGAGGGCCACCGCGGCCCCCGCCCAGTCGCCGTTCCGCAGCTGCGGGACGGCGTCGTCCTGGTACGCCGACTCGACGTCCCCGCGGGACAGCGCGGTCTCGTTCGTCTGCTGGATGTCCGCGATCCGGTCGTCGACCGCCACGGACAGGACGATGGCGTCCGAGTCGATCTGGTTGCGCTCCATGAGGGCGTCGCCCCAGGCGGTGTGGTCGCTCGGGTTCGTGAAGGTCGGGACGTAGACCACGTAGAGCTGCGTCTGCGTGCGGTCGTACAGGTCGGAGACGGCCCGCTCGACCTCGCTCCGCTGGCTGCTGCTGAGCACGCCGGCCTCGTCGACGACGTACGCACCGCCCAGGTCGACCGGGTCGGTGGCGTGCGCGGCTGCGGCGGGTGCGAGCACGAGTCCGGCGGCGAGGAGCAGGCTCCCGAGGCGGGCGGCGAGCCGTGCGGCCCGCCCGCCCCGAGCGCGCGGCCTCGGTCGCCGGGGTGACCGGTCCGCTCCGGTGTCGTCCGTGCTCGATCCGTCGTGGACCGCTCGCATCCGTCCTCCGTCCGTCGGCGGGGGCGCCGTCGGCACCCTCGGTGCGGCCCCGCGGGGGAGCCGTGGCCCCGATGCTATCCAGGCGACGCACACAACGGGTGGATGCTCCGAGAACCCCCGGTGATGGGCGACTTGTGGAGGGCTTGTACCCCGGACCGGGGTATGGTGGAGGCCATCGTTCGACGACGAGCGGAAGGAAGCACCATGGAGCGCACGACGAGCACAGAGGTCGTCCCACTGGAGGACGGCTACCACCGCGTCTCGACGCCGGCGAGCGGCGTTATCGGGTTCGTCCGGGAGCAGGACGGCCGCTACGAGGTCCTGCGGGGTCGCGTCCGCCAGGCCACCCGGTCCGAGGGCGCCTACAGCACCATGAACGTCGCGCTGATCGCACTGACGCACGCCTGACCGCCGGCGGCGGGGCCGCCCGCTACGCTCGCCGCGTGGCCCGTCCGACCCCCGCCGTCCTGGTGACGATCGTCCCGTCCGGCGACGACCGGGAGGCCCTGCTCGCCGCCGTCGCGTCCGCTGCGGCCGTCGACGTGGCCGCCGTGCACGCGGGGCGCACCTGTCCGCACTGCGGGTCGACCGACCACGGCCGACCCTGGGCCACCGCCGCCGGACGCGCCGTGCCCGTGAGCACCGCGCGGACGGGCGGCGCGACCGCCCTCGCCGTCGTCCGCGGGACCGCCGTCACCGACGTGGCGCTCGGCATCGACCTCGAGCAGGTCGCCCGTGTCGCGGCCGCGCCGCTGGACGCCTTCGGGCCGGCCGAACGACGAGGGCTCGGCGGGGACGCCGACCGAGCCGCTGCCTGGGCCGTGAAGGAGGCCGTGCTGAAGCGGGACGGCCGGGGCCTGCGTGTCGACCCCACCGCGGTGGCGGTCGACCTCGAGCGCTCGGTCGCACGCTTCGCGGGACGCGTGCAGCCGGTCACCGTGCTGTGGCCCGCGCCGGGCACCGTGCTCGCGGTGGCGGCCGGCGGGCTGCCGGTCGAGGTCGAGGACCGCGTCACACCCCCGGTCGGGTGAGCACCTCGGCGCCGTCCTCGGTGATCGCGATCGTGTGCTCGGTGTGGGCGGTGCGGGCCCCCGTGGCGCTCCGTAGGGTCCAGCCGTCCGGGTCGGTGACGAGCTCGTCGGTGTCCGCCATCACCCACGGCTCCAGCGCGAGGAGCAGCCCCGGGCGCAGGGTGTAGCCGCGGCCCGGTCGTCCGGCGTTCGACACGTGCGGGTCCTGGTGCATCGTCGACCCGATGCCGTGGCCGCCGAACTCGGTGTTGACCGGGTGGCCGGCGGCAGCGAGGACGCTACCGATCGCGTGGGACAGGTCACCGGTCCGTGCACCCGGTCGGGCCGCGGCGATGCCGGCGGAGAGGGCGCGTTCGGTCGTCTCGATCATCGCGGTGTCCGCCGGGTCGGCCGTGCCGACGACGAAGCTGACGGCGGCGTCCGCGGCGATGCCGTCGAGCGACACCGCGAGGTCGAGCGTGAGCAGGTCGCCGTCCGCGAGGTCCCGGTCGTGGGGGAGCCCGTGGAGCACGGCGTCGTTGACGGCGGTGCAGACGTGGTGCCCGAACGGCCCGCGTCCGAAGGACGGCGCGTAGTCGACGTAGCAGGACTCGGCACCGGCGTCCTCGATCATCGTCCGGGTCCACCGGTCGATCTCGAGCAGGTTCGTGCCCACGCCCGTGCGCGCACGGAGGGTCTGCAGGATCGTGCCGACGAGCGCACCGGTCCGGCGTGCGCGGTCGACCTCGGCGGGGGAGAGGATCTCGATCACGGGATGATCGTACCGGTACTGTCCGGCCGGTACTATCATCGGAGCATGGTCCGACTCCCGCTCAGTCCCGACGAGCTCGAACGCGGCCGCCGGCTCGGTGCGCTGCTCCGCTCGGCGCGTGCGGACCGCTCGATGCTCGACGTCGCCCTCGCCGCCGGCGTCTCGCCCGAGACCCTCCGGAAGATCGAGACCGGCCGGATCGCGACCCCGTCGTTCGCGACGATCGCCGCGCTGGCCGGGGTCGTCGGGCTGTCCCTCGACGCCCTCTGGGCCGAGGTCCAGCCCGCTCCGTCCGGCGGTGGGACGGTCCGGCCTGCCCGTCCCGCGAGGGCGCCGGCGGCCGGGTCCGCCCGTCGCTAGGCCGAGCCGCCGGTCGGCAGTGCGGGCACGCCCGGCTCGTCGAGCCACGGACCCGTGACCCGACGCACCGCGAGCTCCGTCACGCCCGCCGCCGCAGCGAACGCCGCGAACACGTCCGTCGGCGCCACCGAGCCGTGCCGGTGCTCCGCGGTGATCGCGCGGAGACCCGTGGTGAACGCGGTGTCGCCGAAGGTCCGACGCACCGCGTGCAGCGCGAGGGCACCGCGCTTGTAGACGCGGTCGTCGAACATGTCGGCCGCGCCCGGGTCCGCGACCACGAGGTCCTGCGGCCCGGCGAGCAGCCCGTCGCGGTACCGGTCGGCGAGCGTGTCCGCGGAGTCGCCCCCGCGGTGCTCCGACCACAGCCACTCGGCGTAGCAGGCGAAGCCCTCGTGCAACCAGATGTCGCGCCAGCGCGCCGCGGTCACGGAGTTGCCGAACCACTGGTGCGCGAGCTCGTGCGCGATCAGCCGGTCGGTGCCGTGCTCGCCGTCGACGTGGTTCCGCCCGAACACCGCGAGGCCGTGGGCCTCGAGCGGGATCTCGAGCTCGTCGTCGGTCACGACGACGCCGTACGACGAGAACGGGTACGGACCGAAGACGTCCGCGTAGAGCGCGAGCATGTCGGGCACGCGCCCGAAGTCCGTCCGCACGGCGGCCGCGAGGTCCGCCGGGTGGTGCACGGTCACGTCGGGCAGCGCGTCGCCGGAGGGACCGCGGAGCGCGGTCGTGCGGTACCGCCCGATCTGCACCGTCGCCAGGTACGTCGCCATCGGCTCGGTCACCGCCCAGGTCCAGGTGGTGCCCGCCCGACCGCGCTCGCGCCCGAGGAGGTCGCCGTTCGCGACCACGTCGTAGCCCGTCTCCGCGGTGATCTCGATCCGGTAGGTCGCCTTGTCGTCGGGGCGGTCGTTGCAGGGGAACCACGACGGGGCGCCGGTCGGCTGCGCGGCGACGATGACGCCGTCGGTCAGTTCCTCCCAGCCGATCTGGCCCCAGGGGCTCCGCAGGGGGTGCGGCGCGCCCCGGTACCGGACGTGCACCGAGAAGTCCGCCCCGGCGGCGACCGGCTCCGCGGGCGTCACCGTGAGCTTGTGCGTGGACGTCGACACCTTGGTCGCGCGGGTGCCGTCGACGTCGACCCGGTCGACCCGCAGCCCGTGCAGGTCGAGGACGATCCGGTCCAGCTGCTCGACGGCACGGCCGTGCACGGTGGCGGTGGCGTCGAGGCGGTTCGTCGCGACGCGGTAGCCGAGGCGGAGCTCGTAGTGCCGGGCGCTCCACCGCCGGTCGCCGCTGTGCGGGGTGTACGGGTCGGCGTCGGGGTTCGGCTTCACGGTGCCGTCGAGTCTGCCACGACGCCGTCGTCCTGGGCGGCGGTGGTGCGTTCCGCGACCGGCACCGGCGGCGCGGACGCCCACGGTGCGATGGGGTTGCCCGCCCACTGCGTGCCCCCGGGGACCTGCTCGCCGCGCATCACGAGCGACGCCGGTCCGACCGTGGCACCGGCACCGATCCCCGCCGCCGGCAGCGCGACGCTGTGCGGTCCGAGGGTCGCGCCGTCGTCGAGCCGGACCGTGTCGAGCTGCATCACCCGGTCGTGGAACAGGTGCGTCTGCACGACCGTGCCGCGCGCGACCGCCGCCCCGTGGCCGATGGCCACGAGGTCTGCCTCGGGGAGCCAGTAGGTCTCGATCCAGGTCCCGCGCCCGATGCGGGCGCCGAGGCTCCGCAGCCACGCCGCCAGCGCCGGGGTGCCGGTCGCCTGCTCGGCGAACCACGGGCGCGCGACCGTCTCGACGAAGGTGTCCTGCACCTCGTTGCGCCACACGAACGACGACCAGAGCGGGTGCTCGCGTGCCTCGATCCGGCCGACGAACACCCACTTCGCGAGCGTCGACACGGCCGCCGCGACGGCGCCGGCGACGATGAGCACGGGCCCGGCGAGGAGCACGGTCCACCCGATGCCGACCGTGGACCACAGCGCGAGGAGGGCACCGGCGACGCCGAGGGCGATCGCCGCGGAGACCATCGGCGCGACCAGGCGGAGGAGCTCCCAGCACCCGCGGGCGACCTTGAGCCGGCGCGGCGGGCGGAAGGTGCGTTCCTCGTCGAACTCGGTGGTCGCACGGCGCAGGCGGACCGGGGGCGACCCGAGCCACGAGGACCCGCGCTTGGCCTTCTTCGGGACGGCGGACAGCACGGCGACGAGCGCCTCGCGCGGCACCGAGCGCCCGGCCCCGGTCATGCCCGAGTTGCCGAGGAACGCCCGTCGTCCGACCTTGGAGCGGCCGATGCGCACG
This sequence comes from Curtobacterium sp. NPDC089185, assembly GCF_040685235.1. Taxonomy (NCBI): domain Bacteria; kingdom Bacillati; phylum Actinomycetota; class Actinomycetes; order Micrococcales; family Microbacteriaceae; genus Curtobacterium; species Curtobacterium sp. NPDC089185. The sequence goes on from NZ_JBFBHK010000006.1 coordinate 124,175, forward strand.
AAGCCGCCGCCGAGTTCGTACGTCGCGACCATCGTGTCGTCGGCGAGGAACGCGCCCGAGGCGATCTGCGTCAGCGAGGGGATGAGGAGCACCGTCGAGATCTCGGTGTCCCGTCCGACGCGCGCACCGAGCACCCGCAACCACAGCGGTGTCACCAGCGAGGCGTAGAGCGGGAACAGGAGCGTGCGCGCCGCGTCGAGCACGCGCTCGGTGCACCACGCCTGCCAGCCCGGACGCGACCGCACGGGGTGCCGGCCCTCGTGCAGGCCGAGGGCGAGCAGCCGGACCGCAGCGACCACCAGGACCGCGTAGACCGTGCCCGCGACGAGCGTCGCGAGCGGGACGGCCGCGAGCCCGCGCAGCACCGCGGTGCCGAGCGTGCCGGCCGGCCCGACGAGCACGACGGCGACCGCCAGGCCCGCCGCGACGCCCGCGACGGGCAGGCCGGCCACGACGACCGACGCGACCCCGTACGCGGCGAGCCAGCGACGACGGGCCGGGGGACGCGCCTCCCGGCCGTGACGCGCCGACCCCACGCGTTCCGCGGGGGAACCGGCCCAGCGCTCCCCGTCGGGCACCCTGCCGGTGACGGCGGACCCGGCCTCGACCTCGGCGCCCTCGCCGACGTGCGCCCCGGGCAGGAGCGTCGAGCGGCTGTGCACGACGGCGTCCGCGTCGACCCGGACGTGGCCGAGCCGGAACAGGTCGCCGTCGACCCAGTGCCCGACGAGGTCGACCTCGGGCTCGACCGACGCGCGCTTGCCGACGGTGAGCATGCCGGTGACCGGCGGCAGGGTGTGCAGGTCGACGTCGCGGCCGATCCGGGCACCCAGCGCCCGCGCGTAGTAGCTGATCCACGGCGCTCCCGCGGTGGACGGACCGTCGACGGCCTCGGCGATGCGCTCCGCGAGCCAGACGCGCACGTGCACGGACCCGCCGCGGGGGTGGTCGCCCGGACGCACGCCGGCGAGCAGCAGGCGGGCGAGGACGACCGTGACGGCCATCTTGCCGATCGGTGTGACGAAGAGCAGCAGGGCCACCACGAGCGCCCACCACGGCAGCACCGGCAGGACGGGCAGGGTCGTCGCGTGCAGCACCGCGGCGACGAGCGCCGTCCAGGTCAGCACCCGCAGGCCCCGGAGCACCTGGACCGGCAGGCCGAGCAGGGTGAGCAGCAGCCCGGTGGTCGGCGGCACCGGGCGGACCGGTCGCCGTGCGGCGGCGGTCGGGCCGGCGTCGTCGAGCGCGGCGGCCAGCGCACCGATCCGCGGGTGGTCGTAGACGTCGGCGACGGTCGTCGTGGGGAAGCGCTCGCGGATCGCGGACACGAGCTGCGCCGCGGTCAGCGAGCCTCCGCCGTGCGCGAAGAAGTCGTCGTCGACGCTCGTCACCGGCACGCCGAGGATCGCGGACCAGCGCTCGGCGATCCACGCGACGGTGTCCGGCAGCAGTGCGGTGTCGGAGGCTCCGGGCAGCGGCCAGGGGAGCGCGGCCCGGTCGACCTTGCCGGACGTCCGGGTCGGCAGCGACTCCACCACGGCGAGCAGCGGCACGAGGGCCGCCGGCAGTTCCTCGCGGAGTCGGGCGTTCGCGGCGGTCGTGTCGATCGTCGCGCCGGCGACCGGGGCGACGTACCCGACGAGGACCTGGTTGCCGGCCGGCGTCCGCTGCACGACGGCCGCGCCGCCGGCGACGTCGTCGAGGCCCTGCAGGGCCGCGTCGACCTCGCCGAGCTCGATGCGGCGGCCGCCGAGCTTGACCTGGTCGTCCGCGCGACCCTGGAAGACCAGGCCCTCGGGGTCGTACCGGACGAGGTCGCCGCTCCGGTACGCCCGCTCCCAGCCGAGCTCGGGGAAGGGGGCGTACTTCTCGGCGTCCTTCGCCGGGTCGACGTAGCGTCCGAGGCCGACACCGCCGATCACGAGTTCGCCGACGCCACCGGGGGCCACCCGCTGCCCCCGGTCGTCGACGACCGCCAGGTCCCAGCCGTCGAGCGGCAGCCCGATGCGCACCGGCTGGCTGCCGTCCATCAGGGCACCGCACGCGACGACCGTGGCCTCGGTCGGACCGTACGTGTTCCAGAGCTCGCGGTCGCGCGAGGCGATGCGGGCCGCGAGCTCGGGCGGGCAGGCCTCGCCGCCGGAGATCACCAGGCGGACCTGCTCGAGGGCGTCGTCCGGCCACAGGGCCGCGAGCGTCGGGACCGTGGAGACGACCGTGATGCCGTGCGCGATGAGCCACGGACCGAGGTCGACGCCGGTCCGGACGAGCGAGCGCGGTGCCGGCACGAGGCACGCGCCGTGGCCCCACGCGAGCCACATCTCCTCGCACGAGGCGTCGAACGCGACGCTCAGGCCGGCGAGCACCCGGTCGCCGGGGCCGATCGGCGCGTCCTGCAGGAACATGCGTGCCTCGGCGTCGACGAACGCGGCGGCGGACCGGTGCGTCACCGCGACGCCCTTCGGCACACCCGTCGAGCCGGAGGTGAAGATGATCCAGGCGTCGTCCTCGGTCGTCGGGGCCTCGGCGCGTGCGGCGGGGTCGACGACCGGCGAGGGCGCCGCGTCCGGTGTGCCGTCCTGCCGCAGGACGCCGCCGGCACCGATCACGCCGACCACGCCGGCCTCGCCGAAGACGAGGGCGGCGCGCTCCTCGGGGTCGTCCGCGTCGACCGGCACGTAGGCGGCGCCGGCGGCGAGCACGGCCAGGATGGACAGGTACAGGTCGCGGCCGCCCGAGGGGATCCGCACGCCGACCCGGTCGCCCCGACGGACGCCGCGCGTGGCGAGGTCGTCGGCCTGCTCCCGGACGAGCCGGAGGAGCGTCACGGTGTCGATCGTCCCGGCCGGGTCCTCGAGCGCGAGGGCGTCGGGGTGCGCGGCCGCGGTCGCCTCGAGGACGTCCAGCAGGGTGCGCGGTGCCGGGGCGTGCTCGCCGCGCGCGAGTTCCGCTTGGGTGTCGGTGGTGCCGGTGCTCATCGCGCGGATCCTACTGACGCCGGGTGTCGCGCACGGAAACACGTCGCGCGCGGCCGATCGGGACGCAGGAGCCGGGCTCGACCACGGGTGACGGCCGCCGCAGGCGACATCGCGCGACGCGGACCGAGCGCAGCGAGCACCTCGTCCTGCGCGGGAGTTTCCTGTGCCCCCAGGAGGATTCGAACCTCCGCCCCTGCCTCCGGAGGGCAGTGCTCTATCCCCTGAGCTATGGGGGCTCGTGGGTGACACCAACCGTAGCAGGTCCGGTGACCCGGTCCCGACAGCGCGTGTCGCGCCCGTGTCGTGCGGACCGCCGGACGGGAGGCGCGGTGCGGGATCGCGCCGCGCCTCCCGTCCGGCGGTGGCCGGCTCAGCCCGTCGGGCTCGCCGAGGCGGTCGGCTGCAGGACGGCGCGGACCGCGTCGACGACGGGCTGCGCCCCGCCGGGCTCCGTGAAGAGCGTCGACTCGGTGGTGATCCAGTACGGGTCGGGGAAGGCGTCCGCGCGGCCGACCCCGTCGGCGAGGGCGTAGTACCCCTCGACGCGGTAGGTCGGGACGGAGCCGCCGCGTTCGTACAGGGCGTCCTTGAGGGTCGTGAGCGACTTCTCAGGCAGGTGCGCGACCGCGAGCGTGACGGTGGTGCCCGGGTCGTCGGTGGCGACGAAGCGGCAGACCCGCCCGCGCTGGCGCTCGATCGTGGCCGCGGGCGTGCCCCCGCCCGGACGCCAGTCGGTGTCCTGCCGGAAGGTCTTCCCGTACACGGCCAGCGCCTCGGCGGGCAGCAGGTCGGCGCAGGACTGCCGCACGGCCGTGCCGATGGGCGTCGCCGTGGCGCTCGGGGCGGTGTCGCGGGCGCCGGTGCAGCCCGACAGGAGGGCGGACGCGGCGACGGTGAGGGCGGCGACGGTGATCGCCCGGGCACGGCTGCGGGTGGTCATCCGGACATGATGCTGCACGGGGACCGGCACCGGCCCGCGAGGCACCTGGGTGTCCCGGTAGACTCGACCCTCGTGACTCCTGCCGAACTCTCCGCCGCGTACCTGTCGATCCTGACCGGGATCGTCGAGCGACGAGGCGCGTCCGACACCGTGACGATCGGGGAGTCCCACGTGGCCCTCGAGCGTCCGAAGAACCGCGCGCACGGCGACTGGGCGTCGAACGCGGCCATGCAGCTCGCCAAGCGCCTCGGTACGAACCCGCGTGAGCTCGCGACCGAGATCGCGGGCGAGCTGACCGAGCTCGACGGCGTCGCCTCGGTCGACGTGGCCGGTCCCGGCTTCATCAACATCACGCTCGAGGCCGCCGCGGCCGGCGAGATCGCCCGCACGATCGTCGACCAGGCGCAGGCGTTCGGGCGTGGCGACCTCTACGACGGCGTCCGCATCGACCTCGAGTTCGTCTCCGCGAACCCGACCGGCCCGATCCACATGGGTGGCGTGCGCTGGGCGGCCGTGGGCGACAGCCTCGCCCGCGTGTTCGAGGCGCAAGGCGGCCTCGTCACCCGCGAGTACTACTTCAACGACCACGGCGCGCAGATCGACCGCTTCGCCCGGTCGCTGGTCGCCTCCGCGCTCGGCGAGCCCACCCCGGAGGACGGCTACGGCGGCGCCTACATCGCCGAGATCGCCGCGCGGGTGATCGCGACGCTGCCGGCCGGCACCGACGTCACGGACCTGCCGCGGGACGAGGCGCAGGAGCTGTTCCGCCGCGAGGGCGTCGACTTCATGTTCGCGGACATCAAGTCGTCGCTGCACGACTTCGGCGTCGACTTCGACGTGTTCTTCCACGAGAACTCGCTGCACGAGTCGAAGGCCGTCGAGCGCGCCATCGAGCGGCTGCAGTCCCTCGGCAAGATGTACGAGGCCGAGGGCGCGCTCTGGCTCCGCACGACCGACTTCGGCGACGACCGCGACCGGGTCGTGATCAAGTCCGACGGGCAGCCCGCGTACATCGCCGGTGACCTGGCGTACTACCTCGACAAGCGCGAGCGCGGCTTCGAGCGGAACCTCATCATGCTCGGCGCCGACCACCACGGCTACGTCGGCCGCATGATGGCGCTGTGCGCGGCGTTCGGCGACGAGCCGGGCACGAACCTCGAGATCCTCATCGGGCAGATGGTCAACCTGCTCAAGGACGGCGAGCCGATGCGCATGTCGAAGCGCAACGGCACGATCGTCACGATGGAGGACCTCGTCGACGCCGTGGGTGTGGACGCCGGCCGGTACGCCCTCGTCCGGTTCGCCAGCGACACCGCGATCGACATCGACCTCGACCTGCTCACGAAGCGGACCAACGACAACCCGGTCTTCTACGTGCAGTACGCCCACGCCCGCACGCAGTCGGTCGCGCGCAACGCCGCCGCCTCGGGTGTGGACCGTTCGGCGTTCGACGCGTCGCTGCTCACGCACGACACCGAGGGCGCGCTGCTCGGCGCCCTTGCGGAGTACCCGCGGGTGGTGCGTCAGGCTGCCGAGCTCCGCGAGCCGCACCGCATCGCGCGGTACATCGAGCAGCTCGCCGGGCTGTACCACCGCTGGTACGACGCCTGCCGCGTGACCCCGCTCGGCGACGAGGCCGTGACGGACCTGCACCGCACGCGCCTCTGGCTGAACGACGCCACCGGGCAGGTCGTCCGCAACGGCCTGACCCTCCTCGGGGTCACCGCACCCGACCGCATGTAGCGCGGCGCGGGCGCGGCGCTGCGCCCGCACAACGACGAGCGCGTCGCGCCACGGAATTGCGTGGCGCGACGCGCTTCTCGTTGTGCGCGGGCGGTACGCGCCGCGTCGCGGGGACGCGACCCTGCGGCGGCCGTGACGTGCGTGGCGGGCCGCACCCGCGCCTCCAGGCCGGGCAGGGTCGCGCCCCGCGCCGCGGCGGCCTTCCGGGTACTTCCGGGGGTACCGAGTGGTTCGGGGCGTACCCGGCGGTTCCGCACGACCCGGTACGCCCGATCCCGCCAGGCATCGCGCGCGTCATGGGAAGGAACGGGCGGACGGGAGGCGCGTGGCGGGCCCGTCCCGCTCCTCCAGGCCGGAGCAGCGTCGCGTCCGCACCCCGCGCCGCCGCGCCCGCGCCCACCGGGCGCCCACCCCGCCCCCAGCCGGGCCGCGGGGAGCACCTGGCAGGGTGGGACGCATGTCCGCAGCCACCGAGCCCACCCGGAAGCGCCGTCGCTGGCCCGTCGTCCTCGTCGTCGTGGTGCTCGTGCTCGCCGTCCTCGCGGTGGTCGCCGAGTTCGTCCTGCGCGGCGTCGTCGACCGGATCATCGCGGACCAGGTCGAGCAGTCGCTGCCCGAGGGTGCGACCGGCGAGGTCACCGCGCACGCGGACGGCATCGTCATCCCGCAGCTGCTCGCCGGGACCCTGGCGGACGTGCACATCACCTCCGACCGCCTGACGGTGGACGGTGTGCCGCTCGCCGCCGACGTCACCGCGCGCGACGTGCCGGTCGACGGGCAGGGGGACGTGCACGACGTCGACGGGCACGTGACCCTCGCCGCGACGAGCGTGAAGGACCTGGCGAAGTACAGCCCGCTGTTCCAGCGACTCCGCCTGGTGGACGACGGCGTCGAGCTGTCCGGGTCGACCGCGGTGCTCGGGTACGACATCTCCTACGCGGCGACCGGCGCCGTCACCACGCAGTCCGACGGCCGCGGCGTCACGATCACCCCGCGGAACGTCCGCATCACCAACCCGGACCTCGGGCTCGGCGTCGACTCGATCCCCGGGGTCACCGACGTGCCGGTCCAGGTCTGCACCGCGCGGTTCCTGCCGGAGCAGCTGCGCATCCGCTCGCTCGACATCACCGCCCGGCAGGCGACCGTGCGCGTCACGGCCGGCACGCTGCCGCTCACCGAGCAGGGCCTCCGGACCGTGGGCAGCTGCGGCTGACCGGCGGGCGTAACACCGGCCGGGAGGCTCGTCCCGGCTCGCTAGGATCGGGTCCCGTGAGCGCCAACCCCCTTGCCCCGCCGCGGCTGCGGACGCCGGACGACGCCTCCGCGCTGACAGCGCGGATCTGGCCGGCCTCCGCGACGCGGACCGACGACGGCGAGCTCGTGGTCGGCGGCAACACCGCGTCCGCCCTCGTCGAGCAGTTCGGCTCGCCGCTCTACGTCGTCGACGAGCGCGACGTGCAGGCCCGCGCGGCCCGCGTGCGCACCGCCTTCACCGAGGCGTTCGAGCGCATCGGCACGCGGGCACACGTGTACTACGCGGCGAAGGCCTTCTTCACGACGCAGGTCGCCGCCTGGATGACGGAAGCGGGGCTGCGGCTCGACGTCTGCACGGCCGGTGAGCTCGCGGTCGCCCTCGCCGGCGGTGCCGACCCGGCGATGCTCGGCTTCCACGGCAACGACAAGTCCGACGCCGAGATCGCGCGTGCCGTCGAGGTCGGACTCGGCACGATCGTGCTCGACAGTCACGAGGAGATCGGCCGCGTCGCCCGTGCCGCCGCCGAGGCCGGCACGGTCCAGCGCGTGCGGATCCGCATCAACAGCGGCGTGCACGCGAGCACCCACGAGTACCTCGCCACCGCGCGCGAGGACCAGAAGTTCGGCATCCCGCTCTCCGAGGCGGTCGACGCGGCCGCCGCGGTGCGCGCCGAGCCCTCGCTGGCCTTCGTCGGGCTGCACTCGCACATCGGGTCGCAGATCTTCGACGAGTCCGGCTTCCGCGAGGCAGCGCGACGCCTGATGGACGTGCACGCCGAACTCGTGGCGTCCGGTCCGGTGCCGGAGCTCAACCTCGGCGGCGGCTGGGGCATCGACTACACCGAGGGGGACTCCGCGTTCGCGCCCGAGGACGTCGCCGAGGCCCTCGCGAGCATCGTCGCGGAGGCCTGCGCGGAGCGGGGGATCCCCGTCCCCGAGGTCGCCGTGGAGCCCGGTCGCTACATCGTCGGCCCGGCCGGGATCACGCTCTACCGCGTCGGCACGATCAAGCCGGTGGCCCTCGAGTCGGACGACGGGGTGTCGGCCACACGCACGTACGTCTCGGTCGACGGCGGCATGAGCGACAACGCACGCCCCGCCCTCTACGGCGCGGACTACACGGCGCGACTGGCGCGGACGTCGGACGCCGCACCGATCCTCACCCGCGTGGTCGGCAAGCACTGCGAGTCCGGGGACGTCGTCGTGCACGACGAGTACCTGCCGGGTGACGTGCACCGCGGTGACCTGCTCGCCGTGGCCGCGACCGGGGCCTACTGCTGGTCGCTCTCCAGCAACTACAACCACGTCGGTCGCCCGCCGGTCGTCGCGGTCGCCGACGGCACAGCCCGTATCCTCGTCCGTGGCGAGTCCATCGACGACCTGCTCGCCCGCGACACGGGGGTCGTCGCCGGCTCCGGCCGCTGACCCCGACCGAACCGGGCTGACACCCGACCCACAGGAATGCGCACCACATGATCGAATACCGCAACGTCCGCGTCGCGCTGCTCGGAGCCGGTTCCGTCGGTTCCCAGGTGGCCCGCCTGCTCCTCGAGCACGGTGACGAGCTGGCATCCCGTGCGGGCGCAGGGCTCGAGCTCGTCGGCATCGCGGTCCGCGACCTGGACGCCCCGCGCGACGTGGACCTGCCGAAGGACCTCTTCACGACGGACGCGCAGTCGCTCATCCTCGGGGCCGACATCGTCGTCGAGCTCATCGGTGGCATAGAGCCCGCTCGCACCCTCGTGCTGCAGGCGCTGCAGTCCGGCGCGGACGTCGTCACCGGCAACAAGGCGCTCCTCGCCACGCACGGCCCCGAGCTCTTCGCCGCGGCGGAGCAGGTCGGCGCGCAGCTCTACTACGAGGCCGCCGTCGCCGGTGCGATCCCGATCATCCGGCCGCTGCACGACTCGCTCGCGGGTGACCGCATCGAGCGCATCATGGGCATCGTCAACGGCACCACGAACTTCATCCTCGACCTGATGGACCGCGAGGGCTCGACCTTCGAGGCGGCCCTGGCGACCGCGACGGAGCTCGGGTACGCCGAGGCCGACCCGACCGCCGACGTCGAGGGCTACGACGCCGCGCAGAAGGCGGCCATCCTGGCCTCGCTCGCGTTCCACACCTCGGTGCCGCTGGCCGCCGTGCACCGCGAGGGCATCACCGACGTGACGATCGAGCAGGTGCGTGCCGCGCGCAAGGCCGGCTACGTCGTGAAGATCCTCGCGACCGCCGAGCGCCTGACCGACGCGGACGGCGTCGAGGGCGTCAGCGCCCGCGTGTACCCGGCGCTCGTGCCCGAGTCGCACCCGCTGGCGAGCGTGCACGGCGCGAAGAACGCCGTCTTCGTCGAGGCCGAGGCGGCCGGCGACCTCATGTTCTACGGCGCGGGTGCCGGCGGCGTCGAGACGGCGTCGGCCGTGCTGGGCGACCTGGTGTCCGCCGCGCGTCGGCACGTCATCGGCGGCCCCGGCATCGCGGAGTCGACCCAGTCCGCACTGCCCGTCTTCCCGATCGGCACCGTGCGGACCCGCTACCAGATCACGCTCCACGTGGCGGACGCCCCCGGCGTGCTCTCCACGGTCGCGGGCGTGCTGGCGAAGCACGGCGTGAGCGTGCAGACCGTCGAGCAGTCCGCCGCGACCGACCCGGGCGACGGCACGCCCGGCACCGCCACCCTCGTCATCGGCACGCACCTCGCCCGCGAGTCCGACCTGGCCGCCACGGTCGTCGCGCTCCGGAACGAGGACGTCGTCGTCGAGACCACCAGCGTCCTGCGGGTCGTCGGGGCCTGAGCCCCGGTCCGCGGAGCCCGAGCAACACACCGAACAAGGAGAGCCTGATGGCCCACCAGTGGCAGGGAGTCCTGCGCGAGTACGCCGACCGTCTCGACGTCACCGAGGCGACGCCCGTCGTCACCCTCGGCGAGGGCGGGACGCCGCTCATCCCGGCGCGACGCCTGTCGGAGCGCACCGGCGCGGACGTGTACGTCAAGTTCGAGGGCATGAACCCGACCGGGTCGTTCAAGGACCGCGGCATGACGATGGCTATCTCGAAGGCCGTCGAGCACGGCGCGAAGGCCGTCATCTGCGCCTCGACCGGCAACACGAGCGCCTCGGCCGCCGCCTACGCCACGCACGCGGGCATCACCGCGGCGGTGCTCGTGCCCGAGGGCAAGATCGCGATGGGCAAGCTCAGCCAGGCCGTCGCGCACGACGCGCAGCTGCTGCAGGTCCAGGGCAACTTCGACGACTGCCTCGACATCGCCCGTGATCTCGCGGCGAACTACCCGGTGCACCTCGTCAACTCGGTGAACAACGACCGCATCGAGGGCCAGAAGACCGCCGCGTTCGAGGTCGTCGACGTGCTCGGTGACGCGCCGGACTTCCACTTCCTGCCGGTCGGCAACGCGGGCAACTACACCGCGTACTCCCGCGGGTACCGCGAGGACGTCGCCGCGGGCCGGTCGACCCGGATGCCCCGCATGTTCGGCTTCCAGGCCGCCGGGTCCGCGCCGATCGTCTCCGGCGAGGTCGTCCGCCACCCGGACACCATCGCCTCGGCGATCCGGATCGGCAACCCGGCCTCGTGGCAGTACGCCCTCGACGCCCGCGAGGAGACCGACGGCTACTTCGGCGCGATCACCGACGAGGGCATCCTCGCCGCACACCGGATCCTGTCGGCCGAGGTCGGCGTCTTCGTCGAGCCGGCGTCGGCCATCGGTGTCGCCGGGCTGCTCGAGCGCGCGGACGCCGGTGTCGTGCCGAAGGGGGCGAAGGTCGTCATCACGGTGACCGGTCACGGCCTGAAGGACCCGCAGTGGGCCCTCCGCACGGCGGACGGCGGCGAGGTCGCCCCGACGAGCGTCCCGGTGGACACGAAGTCGGTGGCGGAGGTCCTCGGACTGGTCGGCCCCGCGTGAGCACCGACCGCTCGTCCGGACCGGGGGAGGGCATGACCGCCCGCAGTGCTGTACCGGCCGGACGGGCGGTCCGCGTGCGCGTCCCGGCGACCTCGGCGAACCTCGGCCCCGGGTTCGACTCGCTCGGCCTCGCGCTCTCCGTGTACGACGAGGTCGTCGTGCGCGTCCGGCCGGAGCCCGGCGCGACGGTGACCGTCGAGGGCGTCGGCGCCGGCGAGGTCGCCACGGACGACACCAACCTGGTCGTCCAGGCGGTCCGTCGCGGGCTCGCACACGCCGGGGTGGAGCAGCCCGGGCTCGACCTGCACGCCGTGAACGCCATCGCGCACGGCCGCGGGATGGGTTCGTCCGCGGCGGCCATCGTCGCCGGCCTGATGGCGGCGCGCGGCCTGCTCGAGGGGATCGTCGACCTCGACGCCTCGACGCTCCTCACCCTGGCCACCGAGATGGAGGGGCACCCGGACAACGTCGCGCCGGCGCTCTTCGGTGGCCTCACCATCGCCTGGATGACGGCCGACGGGCCCGCCGTCAAGCGACTGCTCGTCCACCGCGGTGTGTCGCCCGTCGTGTTCGTCCCCGCCTCGACGCTGTCGACGAAGCTCGCCCGCTCACTGCAGCCCGCGAGCGTGCCGCACGAGGACGCCGCGTTCAACGTGTCCCGCTCGGCCCTCCTCGTCGCGGCGCTCATCCAGAGCCCCGAGCTCCTGCTCGCGGCGACCGAGGACCGGCTGCACCAGTCGTACCGCGCGAGCGCGATGCCGGAGACCGACGCCCTGATCGCCCTCCTCCGTCAGCACGGGCTCGCCGCGGTGGTGTCCGGCGCCGGACCGAGCCTGCTCGTGCTCGGCAGCGACCCGTCGCAGCGCCTGACGGCCGCCGACCTCGTGCAGCGACACGCGCAGGGGGACTGGCGGGCGCTCATGCTGGCCGTGGACCTCGGTGGTGCTACAGTGGTGCCGCACTCGGCGCTCGAAGCCGATCCCGCGTAGGCGCAAGGAATCATCCGCCCTGGACTGATCCGCTGCTGGCGCAGGGTCCGGTGCGCGGGGGCACTCTCTTTCAGAACACCGAATCCCGGTCCGTCGTCTGAACGACGGACGCAGCGCATCCCAGCGCCGTGACGGTGGAAACTCTCCGCGTTCTGCGGTCCGAAAGGAAACACCGACCTTGACGAACGTCAACGACTCCACCGCGGTGGAGATCCCCAGCGACCTGCGCGCACTCCGCCTGCCGGAGCTCCAGCGCATCGCATCCTCGCTCGGCATCACCGGGCTCTCGAAGCTCCGCAAGGGCGACCTCATCGCGGCGATCGAGGACAAGCGCCCGGCAGGCGACGAGGCAGCGGCCCCCGGGGCAGCCGAAGCGCCCGCCGCCACGGAGCAGCCGACGCTGGCCGCCCCGGCGACGTCGCCGGCTGCTGAGGACGCCTCCGCACAGCCGGTCGAGACGGCGCAGCCCGCCGCCGAGCAGCAGCCCGACGCCCAGCAGCACGACGCCCAGCAGCCCGGCACCGAGCAGGCCGAGCAGCCTGCGCGCGGCCGCCGGTCGCGCCGTGCCTCGTCGAGCGGCACCGTCACCGCGGAGCCGACGTCGGCCGCCGAGCACACCAACCACGGCCACACCGGTACCGAGGACCTGCTCGCGGGCCTCGACCAGGTCCGTGCCGAGAAGGACGCGGCCGAGGCGGCGCAGAACGGCCGTCGTCGCGGCCGTCGCGGCGGACAGGACGCGGCCCAGCAGGCGCCCGAGCAGCAGCAGGACGACGCGCAGCAGCAGGACGCCGGCCAGGAGGCCCGTGTCGCCTCCGCCGAGCAGCCCACCTCCGCCCCGGAGCAGGGCGACCAGGGCGACCAGTCCGACCAGCAGGGCGAGGGCGGCTCCCGCCGCGGTCGTCGCAGCCGGGGTCGCGGTCGTGGTCGCGGGCAGAACGCCGACGGCACCGAGCAGCAGAACGGTGACCAGCAGGGCGGGCAGCAGCAGGCTGCCCAGCAGAAGCAGAACGGCAAGCAGGACGACCAGCGCTCCGGCGACGCCAAGCAGGACGACCGCCAGCAGAACGGTCAGCAGAAGCAGAACGGCCAGCAGAACGGCCAGCAGAACGGTCAGCAGCAGAACGGCCAGCAGAAGCAGAACGGTCAGCAGCAGGACGAGGCCGACACCGGTCGGGGCCGTCGTCAGCGCGACCGCAAGCGCGGTCGTGGTGGCCAGAACGACGAGTTCGAGCCGGAGATCACCGAGGACGACGTCCTCATCCCGATCGCGGGCATCCTCGACGTGCTCGACAACTACGCCTTCGTGCGCACCACCGGGTACCTGCCGGGCCCGAGCGACGTCTACGTCTCGCTCGGCCAGGTGAAGAAGTACCACCTGCGCAAGGGCGACGCGGTCGTCGGGTCGATCAAGCAGCCGCGGAACGACGAGCAGCAGGGCCGCCAGAAGTACAACGCCCTGGTCAAGGTCGACACCGTGAACGGCCAGACCGCCGAGGAGGCCGCCGCGCGCGTCGACTTCCAGGACCTCACCCCGCTGTACCCGAACGAGCGCCTGCGCCTCGAGACCGAGCCGCAGAAGCTGTCGACCCGCATCATCGACCTCGTGTCGCCGATCGGCAAGGGCCAGCGTGGTCTCATCGTGTCGCCCCCCAAGGCCGGCAAGACCGTCGTGCTGCAGGCGATCGCGAACGCCATCGCGAAGAACAACCCCGAGGCGCACCTCATGGTCGTGCTCGTGGACGAGCGGCCCGAAGAGGTCACCGACATGCAGCGCTCGGTGAAGGGCGAGGTCATCGCCTCGACCTTCGACCGTCCGGCCGAGGACCACACGACGGTCGCGGAGCTCGCCATCGAGCGTGCGAAGCGCCTCGTCGAGCTCGGACACGACGTCGTCGTGCTCCTCGACTCGATCACCCGTCTGGGCCGCGCATACAACCTGGCGACCCCGGCCTCGGGCCGCGTGCTCTCCGGCGGCGTGGACTCGGCGGCGCTGTACCCGCCGAAGCGCTTCTTCGGCGCCGCGCGCAACATCGAGGACGGCGGCTCGCTGACCATCCTCGCCACCGCGCTCGTCGAGACCGGGTCGAAGATGGACGAGGTGATCTTCGAGGAGTTCAAGGGCACCGGCAACATGGAGCTCCGCCTCAACCGGCACCTCGCTGACAAGCGGATCTTCCCGGCCGTGGACATCAACGCCTCCGGTACCCGGCGCGAGGAGCAGCTGCTCTCCGCGGACGAGGTCGCGATCACCTGGCGCCTGCGCCGGGCACTCGCGGGGCTCGACCCGCAGCAGGCGCTCGACGTCGTCCTCCGCAACCTCAAGGAGACGCAGTCGAACGTCGAGTTCCTGGTCCAGATCCAGAAGTCGGTGCCGGCGACCAACGGTCACCACGGCAACGGCCACCAGGAGTAACGCGTGTTCGAGTCGGTGGCAGGGCTGCTGGCGGAACACGAGGACCTGACGCAGCAGCTGTCGGACCCCGCGCTCCACGCCGATGCGGCCCGCGCGAAGAAGGTGAACCGGCGGTACGCCGAGCTCAACCAGATCAAGGCCGCGTACGAGGCCTGGCAGGCGGCGGGGGACGACCTCGCCGCCGCCCAGGAGCTCGCCCGCGAGGACGAGGCGTTCGCGGACGAGGTCCCGGCACTCCAGGAGCAGCTGTCGGAGCGCCAGGAGCGTCTCCGTCGACTGCTCATCCCGCGGGACCCGGACGACGGCCGCGACGTCATCATGGAGATCAAGGGCGGTGAGGGCGGCGAGGAGTCCGCACTCTTCGCGGCCGACCTCCTGCGCATGTACTCGCACTACGCCGAGACGAAGGGCTGGAAGGTCGAGCTCCTCGAGCGGACCGAGAGCGACCTCGGCGGCTACAAGGACGTGCAGGTCGCGATCAAGTCGAACGCGACCGACCCGTCCCAGGGCGTCTGGGCGCACCTGAAGTACGAGGGCGGCGTGCACCGCGTGCAGCGCGTGCCGGCCACCGAGTCGCAGGGGCGCATCCACACCTCGACCACCGGCGTGCTGGTGTTCCCCGAGGTGGACGAGCCCGAGGAGGTCCAGATCAACCAGAACGACCTCAAGATCGACGTCTACCGGTCCTCCGGTCCGGGCGGGCAGTCGGTCAACACGACCGACTCCGCCGTGCGCATCACCCACCTGCCCACGGGCATCACGGTGGCGATGCAGAACGAGAAGTCGCAGCTGCAGAACCGTGAGGCCGGCATGCGCGTCCTCCGGGCCCGCATCCTCGCGCGGCAGCAGGAGGAGCTCGACGCCATCGCCTCGGACGCGCGCAAGTCGCAGATCCGCGGCATGGACCGTTCGGAGCGCATCCGCACGTACAACTTCCCGGAGAACCGGATCGCGGACCACCGCACCGGGTACAAGGCGTACGACCTGGACCGCGTGATGAACGGTGCGCTCGAGCCCGTCGTGCAGTCCGCCATCTCGGCGGACGAAGAGGCTCGGCTCGCCGCCATCGGCGACCAGGACGCCTGACTGCCGGCCTGGAGGCACGCATCACGTCCGACACGCCCGTCCCGGCCGCCGCGGATCGCCTGCTCGAACAGGCGACCGCGGCGCTCGTCGCGTCCGGCGTCCCGACCCCACGAGTGGACGCCGAGCTGCTGCTCGCGTGGGCGACGGACACCTCCCGGGGCGCGGTGCAGGCCCGGGCGATGACCGGGGGAGCGATCGCCCCGGAGCACGTCGAGCGCTTCCGCCACGCGGTCGCCCGACGCGTCACCCGTGAACCGCTCCAGCACATCACGGGGCAGGCGTACTTCCGCGCGCTGACCCTGGCGGTCGGACCGGGCGTCTTCGTGCCCCGGCCCGAGACCGAGGGCGTCGTGCAGTTCGGCATCGACGCGCTCCGCGCGACCGCGGTGCCGTCGCCCGTGGCCGTCGACCTCGGCTCCGGCAGCGGGGCGATCGCGATCGCGATGGACACCGAGGTGCCGAACGCCGTGGTGTACGCGGTCGAGCGGTCGCCCGAGGCACTGCCGTGGACGCGGCGCAACGTGGACGCCCACGGTGGGACCGTTCGACTCGTCGAGGGCGACCTCGCGGACGCGCTGCCCGAGCTCGACGGCACGGTGTCGGTCGTCGTGTCGAACCCGCCGTACGTGCCGGACGACATGGTGCCCGTGGACCCGGAGGTCCGCGACCACGACCCGGCGCTCGCGCTGTACGGGGGAGCGGACGGCCTCGACGCCGTGCGGGCCCTCACCGAGACGGCCCGGCGGCTGCTCGTGCCGGGCGGCCTGCTCGTGATCGAGCACGCAGAGCAGCAGGGTGCCGGCGTGCGCGCGGTGCTGGCGCGCCGGGGGTTCCGGTCCCCGGAGACGCACGTCGACCTGACGGGACGCGACCGCACGACCACCGCGACCCGCTAGGCGGACGCTCGACGGGCCTCCCGTCCGGCCTTCCCGTGCCGCTCAGGCGGTGGTGACGCGCTCCTGGGCCGTGACGAAGGCACGCACCGCCCGGCGCAGGTCGGTGTGCTCCTCGACGAGGACCGCGTGGATGCCGACGCTCCTGGCCGCCTCGACGTTGACGGGCATGTCGTCGGCGAAGAACGCACGCTCGGCCGGCACGCCGTGGTGCGCGAGCGCCCGCTCGAACACCGCGGGCTCGGGCTTGCGCGCACCGAAGTTGCTCGTGGTGTCGAGGTGCTCGCCGAAGAGCGGGGGCAGCGACGGGGCCCAGCGACCGATCCACCGGCCGGCGAGCGGTCCGTTGTTCGTGAGCAGACCGACCCGACCGTGGTCGGCGGCGATGCGCACCGCTTCGATCCGCTCGGGCAGCTCCGTCATCGCGGCGCCGCGGATGCGGGCCCAGTCGGCCTCCGGCACCGCGCACCCCATCGCCTCGGTGAAGGCCGCGAGGTAGGCGTCGCCGTCGGGGAAGTGGCCCGCCTCCGCACGCGCCTCGTCGCCGCGGTCCCACCACCGACGCCGGATCTCCTCGAACGAGTGCCCGGTGTACTCGGCGAGGGCGGTCATCCGCACCCGCCAGTCGTAGCGGACGAGCACGTCGTCCATGTCGAAGAGGAACAGGAGTCGGGGCGCGGGCGTCTCGTTCACGATGCCACCCATTGTGGCGCACTATCATCGTCGAGTCATGGCCTCCCGATACGACTGCACCGACCCCGACGGGCTCCTGACCGGGATGCGGCTCGCTCGTGCCGCACTCGGACGGGGCGAGCTCGTCGTCGTCCCCACCGACACCGTCTACGGCGTCGCCGCGGACGCCTTCAGCGCGAGCGCCGTCCAGCGGCTGCTCGACGCGAAGGGCCGCACGCGGCAGTCGCCGCCGCCCGTGCTCATCCCGGGCCCGCCGACGCTCGAGGCGCTGGCGACGGACATCCCGCAGCAGGTCCGCGACCTCGTCGACGAGTTCTGGCCGGGCGGGCTGACCGTGATCCTGCGCGCCCAGCCGTCGCTCGACTGGGACCTGGGGGAGACCCGGGGCACCGTGGCGCTCCGGATGCCCGACTCGCGGATCGCGCTCGAACTCCTGCAGGAGGTCGGCCCGCTCGCGGTGTCGTCCGCCAACTCGACGGGCGACCCCGCGGCGATGGACGTCGACCAGGCCGAGGCCATGCTCGGCGACAGCGTGTCCGTCTACCTCGACGGCGGCCCGCTCCGACTGCACGACGGCCACGCGGCGTCCACCGGTTCCACGATCGTCGACGCCACCGGGCTGTCGACGGGCGGGAAGCTCCGCATCGTCCGGCACGGGGTGATCGCCGACGAGGACGTCGTCCGGGTCGTCGGAGCCGACCTCGTCACGTGAAGTACTACCTGCTCGCGGGGGCCATCGCGGCCGTCGTGAGCTTCGTGTGCAGCTGGGCGGTGTGGAAGCTCGGCCTGCGGTACGGCTGGTACCCGAAGGTCCGTGAGCGCGACGTGCACCGGACCCCGACGCCGCGGCTCGGCGGGATCGCGATGTACCTCGGCGTGATCGTCTCGTTGCTCGCGGCCTGGTTCCTCTTCCCCTCGATCGCCGGCACCGACTACTTCCGCCTGGTGTTCTCCGAACCGGGGCGGGTGCTGGCCGTGCTCGCCGGGGCGACGATCATCGTCGTCCTGGGGGTCGCGGACGACATCTGGGACCTCGACTGGATGACCAAGCTCGCCGGGCAGATCATCGCCGCGGGCATCCTCGCCTGGCAGGGCGTGGCGATCGTCTCGCTCCCGATCGGCAACACGCTGGGCGTCGGGTCGTCGTACATGAGCCTGATCTTCACCGTGCTCGCGGTGGTGCTCGTGATGAACGCGGTGAACTTCATCGACGGCCTCGACGGCCTGGTCGCCGGTGTCGCGATCATCGCGGGCGGGGTGTTCTTCCTCTACACGTTCTTCATCAACCGCGTCGTCGTGCAGACCGAGTTCTTCTTCAACCTGCCCTCCCTCCTGACGGCGGTGCTCGTCGGGGCGTGCTGCGGCTTCCTCGTCCTGAACTGGCACCCGGCGAAGCTCTTCATGGGCGACGCGGGAGCGCTGCTCGTCGGCTTCCTCATGGCCACGAGCGCAGTTTCGGTCACGGGCAACATCGACCCGGCCGTGATCCAGAGCCGCCAGGCGCTCCTGCCGGCGTTCATCCCGATCCTGCTGCCGTTCGCGATCCTCATCGTGCCGATCCTCGACTTCGGCCTCGCCGTCACCCGGCGCCTCAGTGCCGGCAAGTCGCCGTTCTCCGCGGACCGGAAGCACCTGCACCACCGGTTGCTCGACATGGGGCACTCGCACTTCCACGCGGTGCTCGTCTTCTACGCGTGGACCGCCACCGTCGCCGTCGGCTGCCTGCTGTTCCTCTTCGTCGAGTGGTACTGGGTCGTGACGGTCGTCGCCGTCGGGTTCACCGTCTGTGCCGTCGCGACCTTCGCCCCGCTCGGCCGCAAGCGCGCCGAGTTCGCCGCGCAGGCGGCCACCCGCTCGAACACCGTGGTCGACGCCAGCCTCGACCCCCTCGACCGCGCCGCCAACGACCGTACGATCCCTGGAGACCCCTCGTGACCGCACCGAACGCCCTCGACCACGTGCGGCCCGTGTTCCGCCGGATCCTCGTCTGGGCGGCCGTCCTGGCCGTCGCGCTGGCGGTCGTCGGGGGAGTCGTCGGGCTCGTCCTCGCGGGCACGCCCGGCCTCGCCGGCGGCCTGCTCGGCGCCGTCCTCAGCGTGGTGTTCCTCGGCCTGACCGCGGTGTCCGTGCTCGTGGCCCTCCGGGTGTCGAAGGGCCAGATGATCTCGGGCGCCTTCTTCGGCATCGTGATGGGCACCTGGCTGCTGAAGTTCGTCCTCTTCCTCGTGGTGCTCATCGCCCTGCGCGACCGCACGTGGGTCGACTTCCCGGTGCTCGCGGTCGTCATCATCGCCGGTGTCGTCGGGTCGCTCGTGATCGACGTCGTCGCGGTGGCGAAGGCCCGCATCCCGATCGGGGTCAGCCTGCCCGGCGACCCGGACCCGTCCGCGCCGAGCGGCTCCGGCGCCGCTGGGAACGACACCCCCCGGGCCTGAGAGCCCGAGAAGGCTCTCGCACCTGATAGGCTTCTGGTCGTCCGCGTCCGGAGCCTTGCTCGGGGCGGACGAGCCTCCACAACGTCCACCATCGCGTGCAACGTCTGCGCGCGCCGACACAGGAGACAGCGCTGCTATCCCACGCTCTTCCCCTGTCCCTCACCGCCGCGGGTAACGCCGTGGCGGCGGGGAGCAGCAAGGCCGCCGAATTCCATGGTCCGTCGATCAACGAGTTCTTCCCGGACCCGATCTTCTTCGCCGGGACCCCGATCGAGATGGACCGCATCGTCCTCATCCGCCTGTTCGCGGTGGCCGTGCTGCTCGTCTTCGCGTTCGTCGGGACGCGTGCGCTGAAGCTGGTCCCGAACCGCGGACAGGCCTTCATCGAGTACGCGTTCGACGTCGTCCGTCGCAACACCTTCGACAACCTGGGCGAGAAGGACGGCAAGCGCTTCCTGCCGCTGCTCGCCACGGTCTTCTTCGGTGTGCTCTTCATGAACCTGACGGGTCTGATCCCGTTCATGAACATCGCCGGCACGAGCCGCATCGCGATGCCGATGATCCTCGCGATCGTCGCCTACGTCGCGTTCATCTACGCGGGCCTCCGCAAGCACCCGGGCACGTTCCTCCGGAACTCGCTGTTCCCGCCCGGGGTGCCGTGGCCGCTGTACATCATCGTGACGCCGATCGAGCTGGTCTCGACCTTCGTGCTCCGTCCGGTGACGCTGACGCTGCGACTCCTCATGAACATGGTCGTCGGCCACCTCCTGCTGGTGCTGTTCTTCTCCGCCACCTGGTTCTTCTTCTTCGACGCCGACAGCCTCTTCAAGCTGTTCGGCATCGGGACCCTGGCGTTCGGCATCGCGTTCAGCTTCTTCGAGATCCTCGTCGCACTGCTCCAGGCGTACGTCTTCATGCTCCTGACCGCGGTGTACATCCAGCTCGCGCTGGCCGACGAGCACTGACCGACCCCTTCTGACCCCCATACGGCACGACATCCGTCGGGCCGCACTCGAAAGGAAAACACGTGGACGCAACGACCGTTCTCGCGGAGATCAACGGCAACATCGCGACGGTTGGCTACGGCCTCGCTGCGATCGGCCCGGCCATCGGCGTCGGCATCGTCGTCGGCAAGACGATCGAGTCCGTCGCTCGCCAGCCCGAGCTCCAGGGCCGTCTGACGACCCTCATGTACATCGGTATCGCCTTCACGGAGGCCCTGGCCTTCATCGGTATCGCGACGTACTTCATCTTCACCAACTAAGGCTTCTCGATGCAGACTGCACTCATCATCGCGGCGGAGGAGACCCACAATCCGCTGATCCCACCGGTGTACGACATCGTGTGGTCCGCGGTGGCCTTCGTCATCATCTTCCTCGTGATGTGGCGCGTCGTGACGCCGCGCATCACGAAGATGCTCGATGAGCGCACCGAGGCCATCGAGGGTGGCATCAAGAAGGCGGAGGCCGCTCAGGAGCAGGCCGCCGCTGCACTCGACGAGTACAACAAGCAGCTCGCCGACGCGCGTGCCGAGGCCTCGCGCATCCGTGAGCAGGCCCGTGCCGACGCGACCGCGATCGGCAACGAGGTCCGCGAGCAGGCGCAGGCCGATGCAGCACGCATCACCGCCAACGCCCAGGCGCAGATCGAGGCCGAGCGGCAGAGCGCGCTCCAGTCGCTGCGGAGCGAGGTGGGCACCCTCGCCCTCGACCTCGCCTCCGGTGTGATCGGCGAGTCCCTCCGGGACGACGCGAAGTCGGCTGCGGTCGTCGACCGCTTCATCGCCGACCTCGAGGCGTCCCAGGGCCAGCCGGCCGGGGAGCGCTGAGCATGCGGAGCGCCACGCGGTCCGCACTCTCGTCCACGCGGGCGGTCCTCGCTGACCTCGGCGGGTCGGTCGACCTCGCCACGGGCACCGATATCCTCTCCGCCGGGCGTGCGATCGCCGGTTCCTCCCAGCTGCTCGGCCTGCTGGCGGACCCGACCGCGGACGTCGTCGGCAAGAAGGTCGTCATCGACCGCGTCTTCGCCGGCCAGTCCGAGGCGACGCGTGCGGTGCTGACCGCGGTGGCCGGCTCACGCTGGTCCTCGCCGTCGGACCTGCTCGCGGGTGTCGAGGACGCGGGCATCCGCGCCGTCGCCGGCACCGCGTCGTCGGAGACGTCGATCGAGGCCGAGCTGTTCTCCTTCGAGACCGCGGTCCGTTCGGACGCAGCCCTCGAACTGGCGCTGGGCACCAAGCTCGGCAGCCCGTCGGAGAAGGGTGCGCTCGTGCAGCGGCTCGTCGGCTCGAAGGTCTCGGCGCAGACCACCGCGATCCTGGAGCACCTCGTGCAGCAGCCCCGCGGCCGCCGCATCGGTGAGATCGTCCGCGACGCCTCGCGCATCGTGGCCGACCAGGCCGGCAAGCTCGTCGCCACGGTGACCACCGCGGCCCCGCTCTCGGACGGTCAGGCGGCTCGCGTCGCCCGCGGCATCAGCGAGCGGTACGGCAAGGACGTCAGCGTCAACCAGGTCGTCGACCCCGCGGTCGTCGGCGGGATGCGCGTGCAGGTCGGTGGCGACGTCATCGACGGCACGGTGTCCACGCGCCTGTCGGAGCTCCGGCTCCAGCTGGCCGGCTGAGCGTACCGTCGAAGCCGACCCCTCCAAGTCCACAACGGGAACTGTCCCTCACCGGGCAGCATCACCCTCTCGGAGCCGCAGGGCCCCGGAAACCTACAAGGAAAATCCCATGGCAGACATCACCATCAGCCCCGATGAGATCCGTGATGCCCTGAAGGACTTCGTCTCGAACTACGAGCCGACGAAGGCCTCCACGGCCGAGGTCGGGCACGTCACCGACGCGGGCGACGGCATCGCGCACGTCGAGGGCCTGCCCGGCGTCATGGCGAACGAGCTCATCCGCTTCGAGGACGGGACCCTCGGTCTCGCGCAGAACCTCGACGAGGACGAGATCGGCGCCATCGTGCTCGGCGAGTTCGGCGGCATCGAGGAGGGCCAGGAGGTCACCCGCACCGGCGAGGTCCTCTCGGCCCCCGTCGGCGACGGCTTCCTCGGTCGCGTGGTCGACCCGCTCGGCAACCCGATCGACGGTCTCGGCGAGATCCAGGCTGAGGGCCGTCGTGCCCTCGAGCTCCAGGCCCCGGGCGTCATGTCCCGCAAGTCGGTCCACGAGCCGCTGCAGACCGGCATCAAGGCCATCGACGCGATGATCCCCGTCGGCCGCGGTCAGCGTCAGCTGATCATCGGCGACCGCCAGACCGGCAAGACGGCCATCGCGATCGACACGATCATCAACCAGAAGGCCAACTGGGAGTCGGGCGACGAGGACAAGCAGGTCCGCTGCATCTACGTCGCCATCGGCCAGAAGGGCTCCACGATCGCCTCCGTCAAGGGCGCGCTCGAGGACGCCGGTGCGATGGAGTACACCACCATCGTCGCCGCCCCGGCCTCCGACCCGGCCGGCTTCAAGTACCTCGCCCCCTACACCGGTTCGGCCATCGGCCAGCACTGGATGTACGGCGGCAAGCACGTCCTCATCATCTTCGACGACCTGTCGAAGCAGGCCGAGGCCTACCGTGCGGTGTCGCTCCTCCTGCGTCGTCCGCCGGGCCGCGAGGCGTACCCGGGCGACGTCTTCTACCTGCACTCCCGTCTGCTGGAGCGTTGCGCGAAGCTGTCCGACGACCTCGGCGCCGGGTCGATGACGGGTCTGCCCATCATCGAGACCAAGGCGAACGACGTGTCGGCGTACATCCCGACCAACGTGATCTCGATCACCGACGGCCAGATCTTCCTGCAGTCGGACCTGTTCAACGCGAACCAGCGTCCGGCCGTCGACGTGGGCATCTCGGTGTCGCGCGTCGGTGGTGACGCTCAGGTCAAGTCGATCAAGAAGGTCTCCGGCACGCTCAAGCTCGAGCTGGCGCAGTACCGCTCGCTCGAGGCGTTCGCGATGTTCGCGTCCGACCTCGACCAGGCGTCGCGTCGTCAGCTGGACCGTGGTGCCCGCCTGACCGAGCTCCTCAAGCAGCCGCAGTACTCGCCGTACCCGGTCGAGGAGCAGGTCGTCTCGATCTGGGCCGGCACGAACGGCAAGCTCGACGAGGTGCCCGTCCCCGACGTGCTCCGCTTCGAGGCCGAGCTGCTCGAGCACCTGCGTCGCAACTCCGACGTCCTGACCACCCTCCGTGAGACGAACCAGCTCAGCGACGAGACCGTCGCCGCGATGGACCGTGAGATCGACGCCTTCACGAAGGGCTTCCAGACGAGCGACGGCAAGACGCTCGGCTCGGAGTCGTTCGACGCGGCCCAGGCCGAGGACGTCGACCAGGAGCAGATCGTCAAGGGTCGTCGCTAGATGGCGGCACAGGTCCGGGTCTACCGCCAGCGCATCAAGTCGGCGAAGACCACGAAGAAGGTCACCCGCGCGATGGAGCTGATCTCGGCGTCGCGGATCCAGAAGGCACAGGCGCGCATGGCCGCGTCCGGTCCGTACTCGCGGGCCGTGACGCGTGCCGTGTCGGCCGTGGCGACGTTCTCGAACGTCGACCACGTGCTGACCACCGAGCCCGAGTCGTCGACCCGTGCAGCCGTGGTGCTGTTCACCTCGGACCGCGGCCTGAACGGCGCGTTCAGCTCGAACGTCCTGAAGCAGGGCGAGGAGCTCGCCTCCCTGCTCCGCAGCGAGGGCAAGGACGTCGTGTTCTACCTCGTCGGTCGCAAGTCGGTCGGGTACTTCGCGTTCCGCGAGCGTCCCTCCGAGCGGCAGTGGATCGGCGGGACGGACCAGCCCGGGTTCTCGACGGCGAAGGAGATCGGCGACGCGGTCGTGTCGAAGTTCCTCCAGGACACGGCCGAGGGCGGCGTGGACGAGATCCACATCGTCTTCAACCGGTTCATCAGCCTGGCGACCCAGGAGCCGCAGGTCGTGCGCCTGCTCCCGCTCGAGGTCGTCGAGGGCGTGGAGGAGCCGTCGAACGGCGAGCCCCTGCCGCTCTACGAGTTCGAGCCCGACGCCGACGCCGTCCTCGACGCGCTGCTCCCGGTGTACATCGAGAGCCGCATCTTCAACGCCATGCTGCAGTCGGCCGCTTCCGAGCACGCCGCCCGCCAGAAGGCCATGAAGTCCGCCAGTGACAACGCCGACTCGCTCATCAGCGAGTTCACCCGTCTCGCGAACAACGCGCGTCAGGCCGAGATCACCCAGCAGATCTCCGAGATCGTCGGCGGCGCCGACGCCCTCTCGTCGAAGAAGAAGTAGTGGTCCGCGAAGCTCGCGGACAGAACCCCTCAGGAAGGCACCAGCCATGACCGACACCGCCACCACCGCGGTCGAGACGTCGTCGGCGCCCGGTGTCGGCCGGATCGCCCGTGTCACGGGTCCCGTCGTCGACATCGAGTTCCCGCACGACGCGATCCCGGAGATGTACAACCTCCTGTACACGACGATCACCATCGGTGACTCGTCGCAGGAGATCGGCCTCGAGGTCGCGCAGCACCTCGGCGACGACCTGATCCGCGCCATCTCGCTGAAGCCGACCGACGGCCTGGTCCGTGGTCAGGAGGTCCGTGACTCGGGCGCCCCGATCTCGGTCCCCGTCGGCGACGTCACCAAGGGCAAGGTCTTCGACGTGCTGGGCAACGTGCTCAACACCGACGAGAAGCTCGAGATCACCGAGCGTTGGCCGATCCACCGCAAGGCACCGGCCTTCGACCAGCTCGAGTCGAAGACCACCATGTTCGAGACCGGCATCAAGTCGATCGACCTCCTCACCCCGTACGTGCAGGGTGGCAAGATCGGCCTCTTCGGTGGTGCGGGCGTCGGCAAGACCGTCCTCATCCAGGAGATGATCCAGCGCGTCGCGCAGGACCACGGCGGTGTCTCCGTGTTCGCCGGTGTCGGTGAGCGCACCCGTGAGGGCAACGACCTCATCGGCGAGATGGAGGAGGCGGGGGTCTTCGACAAGACGGCCCTCGTGTTCGGCCAGATGGACGAGCCGCCGGGAACGCGTCTCCGCGTGGCCCTGTCGGCGCTGACGATGGCGGAGTACTTCCGCGACGTCCAGAAGCAGGACGTGCTCCTCTTCATCGACAACATCTTCCGCTTCACGCAGGCCGGTTCCGAGGTCTCCACGCTGCTCGGTCGCATGCCGTCCGCGGTGGGCTACCAGCCGAACCTCGCCGACGAGATGGGTGTGCTCCAGGAGCGCATCACCTCGACGCGTGGTCACTCGATCACCTCGCTGCAGGCGATCTACGTGCCGGCCGACGACTACACCGACCCGGCTCCGGCGACCACGTTCGCGCACCTCGACGCCACGACCGAGCTCTCGCGTGAGATCGCGTCGCAGGGTCTGTACCCGGCCATCGACCCGCTGACCTCCACGTCGCGGATCATGGACCCCCGGTACCTGGGCGCCGACCACTACGAGACCGCGACGCGCGTCAAGCAGATCCTGCAGAAGAACAAGGAACTGCAGGAGATCATCGCGATCCTCGGTGTCGACGAGCTCTCCGAAGAGGACAAGATCACGGTGGAGCGCGCACGTCGCATCCAGCAGTTCCTCTCGCAGAACACGTACATGGCGAAGAAGTTCACGGGTGTCGAGGGTTCGACGGTCCCGCTCAAGGACACGATCGAGTCCTTCCGCGCGATCGCCGACGGCGAGTTCGACCACGTGGCGACGCAGGCCTTCTTCAACGTCGGTGGCATCAACGACGTCGAAGAGAAGTGGTCGCAGATCCAGAAGGAGAACCGCTGACATGGCGGCACTCACCGTGAGCGTCGTCTCGGCCGACCGGGAGGTCTGGTCGGGCGACGCCACCATGGTCGTCGCACGCACGACGGAGGGCCAGATCGGCATCCTCGCGGGGCACGAGCCGCTGCTCGCCACCCTCGCGCAGGGCCAGGTCCGCATCACCCGGGCCGACGGCTCGACGGTGACGGCGGACGCCGAGGACGGCTTCCTGTCGGTCGAGCACGACACGGTCACGATCGTCGCGCGCCAGGCCGCGCTGGCGTCCTGACCGGACTGACCGTCCTCCTCCCGCCGTCCGAGACGAAGCGGGAGGGCGGGGACCCGGCACGCGCCCTCGACCTGGGTGCGCTGTCCTTCCCGGAACTGTCCGACGAGCGGGCCGCGGTGATCACCGCGGCCCGCTCCGTCAGTTCCGAGGAGTCCACCGCGCGGACGGCCCTGAAGCTCGGTCCGCGGTCGGTCGAGGAGCGCCTCCGGAACCTCGAGCTCGACACCGCGCCGACGATGCCGGCGATCGAGCGGTACACGGGCGTGCTGTACGACCCCCTCGACGCGTCCGCCGCGGACGATCGGACGCGGGGGTGGTGGTCGGACCACGTCGTCGTGCAGTCGGCGATGTTCGGCCCGATCGGTGCCGGCGACGCGATCCCCGCGTACCGGTTGTCCCACGACTCCCGGCTCGGCGCCCTGCGGCTCGCGAAGCACTGGCCGGAGGCATCGACGCGTGCGCTCGGCACCCGGGGCGACGGTCTCGTCCTCGACCTGCGGTCGGAGGGGTACCGAGCCCTCGGACCCGTGTCCGGAGCGCTGGCCCTGCGCGTGGTGAGCGTCGACGCCGGTGGGCGTCGGAAGGCGCTCAACCACTGGAACAAGACCGCCAAGGGGCGCCTGGTGGCGCTGCTCGGCCGCACCGCGGCGGACGTCGACGACGTCGACGCGCTCGTCGCCTGGGCGCGCGCCCACGACGTGGTGCTGGAACGCACCGTGGACGGCTGGGACCTCGTCGCCGAGAGCCTGGAGCCCGTGCGGGCCTGATCCTGCACAGGACCGGCGGGCGTGGTCCCCTTCCACAGGTGGACGAGCGCAGCCAGCCGGGAGGCCCGTCCTCCGTCACGATCTCGTGCATGACCTCGACGAGAGACGGACACTCCTCCACCCACGTGCGCTGGCCCCGCGAGATCGCGGCGGCGGTGACCCTCCGCGCGGCCTGCGCCTCGCTGGTCGCGCCCGCCACGGGCGGACCGGCTGGTCGGGACGGGCTGGTCGACCACGAGCTCGACCAGGAGCTCGACCGTCGGCGTGCGGTCGTGGTGACGACGGCGTGCGGCGCCCTCGCCACGCGGTTCGCCCTGGTCGGGTTCCTCGCGGCGTGCGACGACCCGGACCCGCGCACGGTCGTCCCCTTCGATCCGTTCCGCGATCCGACACCACCGGCGCTCGGGGGTGGTGGCCCGGTGCCCGATCGTGCGCGCCTGCGGGTGGCGGGTGCGCGCTGTGCCTCGGCCTGGCGGACGTGGCGTGCGGACGGCGCCGTCGGAGGCGACGTGGGGATCGGTGCAGCGGGCGCGCTCGCGCTCGGAGCGTGGTGCGCCTGGGCGGTCGGGTCCTCCGCCCGCGCCGAGGTCCGCGCGCGGCACGCGCTCGACACCCGACCGGACGACCCCTTCGCCTGGCTGGTGCTCCGCGCCGTGCGGTCCGGACACGAGCCGGCGTGGTGGGGGAGCGCCACGGGGCGGACGGGATCGTCTACGGTGGACTGACCATGGTGGGTGAGCCGGCACGCGGGGACGACGACGACACGGTGCTGCGCGCGCACGCCCCGCAGGAGGGCGACGACCGGGCGGCCGCCGCGGTGGCGGACACGGTGCTGCGGCCGCGCCGGACCGACGTCGAGGCCGGCGCGGTCGACGAGGCCCGCGCGGTGGACGACGACCCGCTCGGTGACACCGTGATCCGTCCTGCGGTCGGGGTCCGCCCGCCCGCCGTGCCGTCGCCCGACGACACGGTCGTCCGTCCGCGTCGCGACGGCCATGCGTCGGCACCCCGGAGTGGCGACCGCGTCCCGGGCCCGGAGGCGCGGCTCGAGCCGGTGCACTCACCGGACGCCGACCCGTCCGTCGGGGTCCCCACGCGCCTCCCGTCCGGCCCCGTCGCGCCCCCGCGCGTGCCGTCGATCCGGGTCGGCGGTCGTGTCGTGCGCCTCGACCGCCCGGTCGTGGTGGGCCGGCGTCCCGCCGCGCCCCGTGTGGTGCACGGAGCCGGACCCGAGCTGGTGACGGTGCCGTCGCCGACCACCCAGGTCTCGTCCTCGCACCTGCTCGTGCACGCGGCCGGAGAGGCCGCCGTGGTCGACGACCTCCGGTCCACGAACGGCACCGTGGTGCGCCCGCCGGGGTCCGCGCCGTTCCGGATGGCGTCGGGTGCCTCGATCGTCGTCCTGACCGGTACGCTCGTCGAGATCGGTGACGGCAACGTCATCGAGGTCCTGTCGCCGCACCTCCGGGTCGGACCCGACGACGGCCTCCCACCGTTCCCGTCGGTCCCGTGAAGACCGAGCAACCGGCCCGTCCCCACCAGAGAGCGACCCACACACCGTGACCGAACTCGGCCGAGCAGCCACCGAGCACGCCATCGACGTCCCCGGTGCCGCGGGCGCCACCCTCACGCTGTCGTGGGGCGCCGCGACGGACGTCGGGCGGCGACGCGACCACAACGAGGACAGCTACCTGGTCGGGGCGCCGTTCTTCGTCGTCGCCGACGGCATGGGCGGGCACCTCGCCGGCGACCGTGCGAGCGACGCGGTGGTCCGGCGGCTCGACCAGGTCGTCGAGGGCGCGTTCACCTCGCGGCAGGCGATCCAGCGGGCCCTGCTGCTCGCCACCGCCGACATCGAACGTGCCGCCGGTGGCAACGCGCTCGGTGCGGGGACCACCGTGACGGGCGTGGCCCTCGTCGCCGCCCAGGGGCAGCCCGCCGCGCTCGTCTTCAACGTCGGCGACTCGCGGACCTACCGCATCGAGGGCGGTGTCCTCCGCCGGGTGACCGTGGACCACTCGGTCGTGCAGGAGATGGTGGACGCCGGGCTCCTGCGCGCCGAGGACGCCGAGCAGCACCCGGACAGCAACGTCATCACGCGGGCGGTGGGCTTCGGCGAGCCGCCGGAGCCGGACTGGTGGACGCTGCCACTGCGTGCCGGCGACCGGTACCTGATCTGCTCCGACGGACTCACCAAGGAGCTCGGCGACGCGGGGATCGCACGGATCGCCGCCCGGGTGCCGGGAGCACAGGCACTGGCCGAGCGGCTCGTCGGCGACGCCGTCGTCGCCGGTGGGCGCGACAACGTGACCGTGGTCGTCGTGCAGGTCGACGCGGCTCCCGAGGACAGCGACGTCGAGGACACCCTGCCCCGTCACTGAGGGCCGGCGCGCCGTCCGTGCCCCCTGAAGTGGGGGATGGTCGCCCTCCACAGGGCGTCAGGGCCGCCCCGGGGCGTCGGACTCGCTTCGTAGAATGGCCTGGCCGCGACGATCGACACGGCCGACCACGGGCCGGGGAAGGGAAGGACACCCATGGCACGACGCCTGCCGTCCGACCCGCCCGTCATCGCCGGCTTCACCCCGGTGCACGTCCTCGGCTCCGGTGGGTTCGCCGACGTCTTCCTGTACGAGCAGGACATGCCCCGACGCCAGGTCGCGGTCAAGGTCCTGCTCGACGAGGTCGTGGACGACCGGGTGCGACAGATGTTCCAGGCCGAGGCGAACCTCATGGCGCGGCTGAGCACGCACCCCTCGATCCTCACCGTGTTCCAGGCCAGCATCGCCGCAGACGGACGCCCCTACCTCGTGATGGAGCTGTGCTCCTCGTCGCTCAGCGAGCGCTACCGCCGTGAGCCGGTGCCCGTGTCCGAGGTCCTCGCGATCGGCATCCGGATCGGGGCGGCCCTCGAGACGGCGCACCGCGAAGGCGTCCTGCACCGCGACGTGAAGCCCTCGAACATCCTGCGGACCGCCTACGGCAACCCCGTGCTCTCCGACTTCGGCATCGCGGCGACGATCGGCAGCGCCGACCCGGACGAACCGGTCGGCATGTCGATCCCGTGGTCGGCGCCCGAGGTCCTCGGCGACGAGTCCCGCGGCACGATCCAGTCCGAGGTCTACTCGCTCGCCGCGACCGTCTACTCCCTCCTCGCGGGCCGCAGCCCCTTCGAGGTCCGTGGCGGCAAGAACGGTGCCGCCGACCTCATGGACCGCATCGAGCGCGGCGGCGTGCGCCCGACCGGGCGGGCGGACGTCCCGCCGTCGCTCGAGCGCCTGCTGGCGACGGCGATGTCGCGCAAGGTGTCGGCGCGTCCGGCGACCGTGATCGAGTTCGTCCGCGGTCTGCAGCAGGTCGAGGCCGAGCTCGGGATCCCGCAGACCGCCGCAGACGTCGCGGTCGAGGCGTGGGCCGTCACGACGCCGTCGACCGACGGTGACCGCACCGTCGTGCGGGAGCTGCAGGCGCCGTCGCGTGTCGGTGCTCGTCGACGGCACCGGCGGTCCCTGCAGGGCGGGTCGGACGTCGGCGTCCAGAGCGTGGGGACCGTGCACCGCACCGGGTCCGCGACACGGGTCCGCCGACGCAGCCGGTCGACGCTGCTGTGGGCTGGCTCCGCCGGTGTCGTCGTGGTCGCTGCCCTCGCGGTGGTCACCGTGCTCCTCGTCACGCGGATCGGTACCGGTTCGATCCCCGCCGTGACGGACGTCCGCGCCGCGGCGACGGCGGACTCGGTGTCCTTCAGCTGGCAGGATCCGGGACTCCGCTCGGGTGACACGTACGTGATCTCCTCGGACGGGGTGTCGAGCCAGCAGACCGGCACGACCTTCGTCGTCTCCGGCGAGTCCGGTGCCGAGGAGTGCATCACGGTCGCGGTGAACCGCGACGGCAAGACCGGCGCAGCGAGCGCCGAGCAGTGCGGCACGATCGGCGGCGCCGGGTGATCCGCGCGTACCTGGCGAAGCACCGCTCGGCCGCCGTGTCCGTCGGGGCCTCCGTGCTCGTCGGTGCCGTCGTCGCGACCGCGGCCGTCGTGTCGACCGGCTACCACACGCAGCGCGTCGACCTCGGGGACGGCACCGTGTGGGTGCCGTCGGCGCAGTACGGCGCCGTGGGTCGGGCCAACACCGCCGTGCTCGAGCTCAACACCGCGGTGGAGTCGCCGAGCGACGACCTGTCCGTCCTGCAGCGCGGCGCCGACGTCTACAGCGTCGACGGCACCAAGGGGACCGTGTCGCGGGTCGACGTCGCGGCGGCCACGGTCGGCGACGCCGTCACGCTGCCGGCCGGTTCACCGCAGGTCTTCCTCGCCGGGGACACCGCCGTGGTGGGCAACGGGGACACCGGTGAGCTCTGGGCGACGCCGGCTGCCGACCTCGCCGACTTCGACGCCTCGACCCGGGCGGACCTGACCCTCGGCGCGGACGCCGTGTTCGACGCGTCCGACCGACACGTCGCCGTCTACTCACCGCGGACGGGCCGTGCGGCGCTCGTCGACGTCGGCGCGGACCTGACGGTCGACCGCCGGTGGGACGTCCGCTTCGACCGCGCCCACGAGTTCCAGGTCGCCTCCTTCGGCGACCACGTCGCCGTCCTCGACCGCACCTCGGGTCAGCTCGCCGTCGACGGGGACGTCGTCGACCTCGGTGACGCGATCGGTGGTGCCCCGGCCCTCCAGCACTCCTCGGACTCGTCGACGGACGTCGTGGTCGCGGGGTCCGCCGGGATGGTGCGCGTCTCGGCGTCCGGTACCGTCGACCGGACCGCGCTCGGGGTCTCCGGACGCCCGGCACGGCCCGCGGTCGTCGGCTCCTGCACCTACGCCGCCTGGGCCGGTGGGCAGGCGACCGACTCGTGCCAGGGCACCGGACTGCAGCGGCTCGCGCAGACCGCCGGCGCGGACGACCTGCAGATCGTGCACAACGGACGCACCGTCGTGGCGAACGACCCCCGCAGCGGCCGGTCCTGGGCGATCGACCGCAGCGGCCAGCTGATCGACAACTGGTCGGACCTGGTCGAGCAGGACGACCAGCAGCAGCAGGAGCGGGTGTCGGACGACGACCCGCAGGTCGACAAGGACCAGAAGCCGCCCGTCGCGGTCGACGACGACCTCGGGGCGCGTCCCGGCCGGACCACGAGCCTGCCCGTGCTGCTGAACGACCACGACCCCAACGGCGACCCGCTCGTGATCAGCGAGGTCGGCAGCGTCGACGACGCGGTCGGCAGCGTGGCGATCGTCGGCGACGGCCAGCGGCTGCAGATCACCCTCGCGGCCGACGCGAAGGGCACGGTCTCGTTCCCGTACACGATCACGGACGGCAACGGCGGCTCGGACAGTGCCACGGTCCGGGTGACGGTCCGGCCGGACTCCGAGAACGAACCGCCTCGACAGGTCCGCAGCACCTCGGCCGACGTCGTCCAGAACGGCCACGTGGTCACCGACGTGCTCTCGGACTGGGTCGACCCCGACGGCGACCCGGTGTACCTCGAGTCCGCGTCGGCGGAGGGGGACCAGGTCTCCACGACGCCCGACGGCATGCTCGACTACCGCAACGCGAGCGGGAAGACCGGCGACCGGACCGTGCAGATCGTCGTGAGCGACGGGCGTGACCGCGGACGCGGGTCGGTCACGGTCCGTGTCGCGAAGGCGGGGAACGTCCCGCTGCTCGCGGATCCGTTCGCCGTGCAGGGCTACGCGGGCAAGGCGTTCACCGTCGACCCGCTCGAGCACGTCCGCGGCGGGAACGGGACCGTGACGCTCACGAGCGTGTCTTCGTCGTCCGGGCTGACCGTCACCCCGTCGTACGACGCCGGGACCTTCCGCGTCGAGGGCGCGGGACCCGGTGACCACCAGCTCGAGTACACCGTCACCGACGGCACGAAGACCGCGAGCGGCATCGCGCGCGTGACCGTGCTCGCACCGCCCGACGCGTCGACGCCGCCGATCACGACCCCCAAGACGGTCTTCGTGAACACGCTGTCGACCAAGGACACCGACGTCACCGCGACCGACACGGACCCGGCGGGCGGTGTGCTCATGGTGACCGCACTCGACGGGCTGCCCCGGGACGCCGGTGTCCAGGCGAGCATCCTCGACCAGCACGTCGTCCGGGTCACGCTCACCGCGCCCCTCGACGGACCGGTCTCGTTCCGGTACACCGAGTCCAACGGGCTCGCCACCGCGACGGGCACGATCACGGTCGTCGAGATCCCGCGGCCGGACCGCATCCAACCGCCCGTCGCGCAGGCGGACTCCGCGACCGTCCGGGTCGGGGACGTCGCGGAGATCGACGTCCTCGCGAACGACTCGCAGCCCGAGGGCGAGCCCCTGACGCTGCAGCCCGAGCTCGTGCAGAACGTGCCGGGCGACGGTGGCCTGCTCTTCGTCGCCGGCGACCGGCTGCGGTACCTCGCGCCGGACACGCCGGGCAACCACACGGCCGTCTACCGCGTCTCCGGACCGGACGGGCAGTACGCCGACGCGACCGTCTCGATCTCGGTCCGCGAGCGCGACGCCGCGACCAACAACCCGCCCGTGCCGGAGACCGTCACGGCACGCGTGGTCGCCGGCCAGTCGGTGCGGGTCACCGTGCCGCTGAACGGCATCGACCCCGACGGCGACTCGGTGCAGCTGGTGGGCGTGGCCGACAACCCGGACAAGGGGTCCGTCAGTGACGTCACGTCCGACGCGCTCACCTACGAGGCGGGGGACTACTCCGCGGGGACGGACGAGTTCACCTACACGGTCGTCGACGCCCTCGGGGCACGTGCGACCGGGACCGTCCGGGTCGGCATCAGTCCGCGCGCGGAGCAGGCGTCGGACCCGGTCGCGCAGGCCGACCACGTGACGATCCGACCCGGCGGCACGGTGACCGTGCGGGTGCTCCAGAACGACTCGGACCCACAGGGCGGGCAGCTGACGGTGACGACCGCCGAGCCGACCGCCGCCGGGGTGACCGCGCGGGTGCTGCAGGGCACCCAGGTCCGCGTGACACCGCCGAAGGCCGCGACCGAGGGCGACTTCGCCGTGCTCTACACGGTGACGAACCCGAGCGGTGGGTCGAGCACGGCGTTCCTCACCGTGACCGTCGACCGCGACGCCCCGCCGCTCCGTCCGGAGGTCGAGGACACGACCCTCGACCTGCAGGACATCCTGCGCCGCCAGAGCGTGACCGTCGACGTGCTCCGCAACGTCTTCTTCGCCGAGGGCTCGACCTCGCGGCTCGTCGTCGGCGTCGTCGACGGGTACGGCGACACCGCCCGGGTGACGAACGACCGACGCATCACCGTGCAGCTCACCGACGCATCGCAGGTCATCCCGTTCTCGGTCGCGCGGTCGGACCACCCGGACGTCGTGTCGTACGGCTTCATCCACGTGCCCGGGTTCGACGACGCACTGCCGCAGGTCGACCGCAGCGCGGGTCCGGTGACGGTCCGGAGCGAGGCCACGGTCCGGATCCCGCTCGACCGGTACGTCGTCACCGCGAACGGCCGGACCGCCCAGCTCACCGACCGTGGCACGGTCAAGGCGACGCACGCCGACGGCAAGGACCTGGTGGTCGACCGGTCGACGCTGCAGTTCACGTCGTCGAAGCTCTACTACGGCAACGCGTCCATCTCGTTCGAGGTCACCGACGGCTCGGGTGCCAACGGAGGCAAGGGTCGCGTGGCGACGCTCGTGCTGCCCATCAAGGTGACCCCGCGCACCAACCAGCCGCCGTCGTTCTCGGGCTCGAACATCGACATGCAGCCCGGGGACTCCCGCACGATCGACCTCGCCAAGCTGACGGACTACCCGTACCCGGACGACCTCGGCGAGCTCCGCTACTCCGTCGTCAGCCGACCCGGTGCGGGCACCACCGCGACGATCCAGGGCCAGCAGCTCCGGATCAGCGTCGCCGACACCGCGTCGAAGGACACCACCGCGTCGATCGGCGTCGGCGTCGCGGACGACGCCAACGCGGGACGCGCCGGTGTCGTGCAGGTGGGGATCGTCGGCTCGACCCGCCCGCTGGTGCAGCCCGGTGCGGACCGCGCGGTCGTCGAGCGCGGGAAGTCGTCCACGATCGACGTCCTGACCAACGACCAGCCGACGAACCCGTTCCCCGACGAGCGGCTCCGCGTCGTGGCGATCCGTGGTCTCTCCGGCGGCCTGCCCGCCGGGGTGAGCGTGTCGCCGAGCGCCGACCGGTCGCGCCTGCAGGTGTCCGTGTCCGACTCCGCCGCACCCGTCGACGCCCACCTGCAGTACCAGGTCGCCGACGCGACGGACGACGCCGCCCGGTACGTCTGGGGCGACGTGACGATCTCGGTGCAGGACGTCCCGGACGCGCCGGGAGCGCCGACCCGGACGGGCACGTTCCAGGGCGGCCAGGCGACCCTGACCTGGGCGACCCCGCAGTCGAACAACTCGCCGATCACGGGCTACCGGCTCCAGGGCACGGGGGGTGTGGCGAAGGACTGCGGTACCTCGACTGTGTGCACGGTGACCGGCCTCGACCCCGCGGCGTCGTACCGGTTCTCGGTCGTCGCGCAGAACGCCGTGGGGGACTCGGTACCGTCCGCGACCTCCGCGTCGATCAGCGCCGACTTCGTGCCGGCCCCGCCGAAGGGCCTGCGGGTCGAACCGAGCAGCACGACGCCGAACCAGCTCGACGTGTCCTGGAACGCGGTCGGAGCGCCGAGCGGCGGCTCCGCGGTGTCGAACTACGTCGTCTCCGTGCAGGGCCCCGGCCTCTCGACCACGCGGAACGCCGGCACGGCGACCAGCGTCTCGTTCACGGGTGCGCAGAGCGGTGCCGAGTACACGGTCCGGGTCTCGGCCCGGAACGCGGCCGATCGTGACGGCAGCCCCGTGCAGTGGAACGAGGCGTCGGCGACGGGGTCCGCCGTCGGTGTCCCCGGCAAGCCCACCGACCTGGCGGCCGACACGCCGGACCAGTCACAGGGGGGTCGGTCGACTCCGGTCGTCACGTGGGGCGCAGCTCCGTCCGCGGGCGGTCCCTCCGTGTCCTACGCCGTCTACCGTTCGTCGAACGTCGCGTGCAGCGTGCCCTTCCCGTCCGGGTCGCTCGGCGGCTCCAGCCCGGTGAGCGATCCCGGCCAGGACTCGGGGACGAAGACCTACACGGTCCTCGTGTCGAACGGCTACTTCTGCAACTCGGCATCGGTGTCGACGACCGCCTACTCGACGCCGGACTCGGCCCCGTCGGCCCAGGTGTCGATCGTCCAGTCGTCGTCCAACGCCAACGCGTTCCTGGTCTCGGTCTCGGGCGCGCGTTCGTCGGCGACCGTCGACCACTTCGAGGTCGACTTCGGCGCGGGGTGGACCCTGCTCCGCGGCACCGCGGTCGACGTCCCGAGCGTCGGGTACGGCGCCTCCGGTCCGATCCGGGTGCGTGCCTGTGGATCGCCGAGCCAGCAGTTCTGCTCGAGCCCCTCCAGCCAGACTGCGACCGCGTTCACGACCGCCGTCGACGTGTCGGCGAAGCAGGGCGATCCGATCGCGGTGACCGACCAGAACCCGGGCGGCGCCGTGTCGATCTCCTACGAGGCCGAGTGGACGTGCGGGGTCAGCCTCGACCTGACCTGTGTCACCGGCTCCCAGTGGAAGGACGGCGAGACGCCGCCGACCACCCCCGCAGCAGCGACCGCCGTGCGTGTCCGGGCGACCGTCACCACGAGCGACCAGACCCCGACCACCAAGACCGGCCCGTGGTCCGCGATCGTCGCCGTGACGCCGACCGAGCAGCCGCCGGCGCAGGACCCGAGCCCGACCGACCCGCCCGCCGGTTAGCCGGCCGCCGGACCCGCAGCCCCACCCGCGCCCTTCGAGAACGAGGACCCTCCCGCATGAGCATGACCCCCGAGCAGGCCGCCTGGTTCGCCGACGTCGCCGGTCGCATCGTGACGAACGTCGAGCAGGTCCTCCTGGGCAAGACGTTCGTCATCCGCCTGGCCGTCACGGCCATGCTGAGCGAGGGCCACCTGCTGCTCGAGGACGTCCCCGGCACGGGCAAGACGAGCCTCGCGCGCGCGATGGCGCAGAGCGTGCAGGGGAGCACCAACCGCATCCAGTTCACGCCGGACCTGCTGCCCGGGGACATCACGGGCATCAGCGTCTACGACCAGCGCACGCAGGAGTTCGACTTCCACCGCGGTCCGGTGTTCGCGAACATCGTGCTCGCCGACGAGATCAACCGGGCCAGCCCGAAGACCCAGTCGGCGCTGCTCGAGGCGATGGAGGAGTCCGCGGTCACCATCGACGGCACACGCCACACCCTGGCGGCACCGTTCATGGTCATCGCGACGCAGAACCCCGTCGAGCAGGCCGGCACGTACCGCCTGCCGGAGGCGCAGCTCGACCGGTTCCTGATGCGCACGTCGATCGGCTACCCCGACCACGCCGCCACGGTCCGACTCCTCGAGACCTCCGCGGCACCGTCCGCCGCGGTCCCGCTCGCGAGCGTCGTCCCCGCAGCGACGGTCACGGAGATGGCGGCGCTCGCGCGGACCGTGCACGTCGACCCGACCATCGCCGACTACGTCGCCCGCCTGGTCGAGGCCACACGTGGGGCGAGCGAGGTCCGCCTCGGTGTGAGCGTCCGCGGAGCGATGGGCCTGATCCGTGCTGCGCGCGTGCACGCGGCGGTGCTCGGCCGCCACTACGTGACCCCCGACGACGTCAAGGCACTGGCGGTGCCGGTGCTCGCGCACCGCCTGGTGCTCGACGCGGAGGCGGAGTTCGACGGCGTCAGCGCGACCAGCGTCGTCTCCCAGCTCCTCGTCGAGACCCCGCCGCCCGCCGACCGAGCGGTGTCGTGACCGACCGCCGCCCCGCTGCCACCCGCTCGCGCCGAGACGCCACCCGCTCACGGCGCGGCACCGCCGTGTCCGAGCGGACGGGCACGGTCGCCGGCCTGACGAACGTCCGCACCCGCCTGGTGGGGGACCGGGACGGGGTCGCCGCCGACGCGGTCGTCGGGGTCGCGAAGGCGTGGACCGCGGCCTGGAGGCTCGTCCGCCGCGGGTGGGCCGAGGTCTCGTCCGTCGTCACCGGCCTGGGCTGGACGGTCGCCGCCGTCACGCTCGTCGCCTTCGTCGCGGGCTACCGCTTCGGACTGCGCGAGGTCGTCGTGGTGGGCTTCGCCGGGACGGTCCTCGTCGTGGTGGCGGTGCTCGCGCTGCTCGGTCGGTCCCGTCTGCGCATCCGCATGCGCCTGCCGCAGCACCGGGTGGCGGTGGGCGACGACGCGGGCGTCGTCGTCACGGCCGAGAACCCGGCGCGGCTGCCGTCGGTCCCGACCACGGTGGAGGTGCCCGTCGGCACCGGCCTGGTCGACGTGGCGATCCCCTCGATCGCGCCGAACGGCGTCTTCGAGCAGCAGGTGCCGGTCCCGACCGTGCGTCGCGGTGTGCTCGACGTCGGTCCGGTCACGGGTGTGCGGGCGGACCCGGTCGGCATCGTCCGGCGCGAGGTCGTCTGGACGGCGCGGGAACAGGTCATCGTCCACCCGCGCACCATCGCCATCCCGTCGACGAGCACCGGGTTGGTCCGCGACCTCGAGGGCCAGGCGACGACCGACCTGTCGCCGGCGGACATCGCGTTCCACGCGGTCCGCGAGTACCAGCCGGGCGACGACCCGCGCACGATCCACTGGAAGTCGACGGCGAAGTCGGGCGCGCTGATGGTGCGACAGTTCGAGGACACCCGGCGATCGCACCTGGTGGTGGCCCTGGCGACCGGCCGCGGCGAGTTCGCGGACGACGACGAGTTCGAGCTGGCGGTGAGCGCCGCGGCGTCGCTCGGCACCCGCGCCGTCCGGGACGGGCGCGAGGTGTCGGTCGTCGTGTCCGAACGGACGCCGGAGTACGCCAAGCGGCCGGTCTACGCCGTGCACCGCCTGCCCACCGTGACGCCCACCCGCCTGCTCGACGAGTTCGCCACGGTCGGCCTCTCCGACTCGTGCCTCCCCGTCGCCGAGGTCGCGCGGATCGTCGGCGCCGACACCGCCGGCATCTCGGTGGCGTTCCTCGTGGTCGGCTCCGAGGTCGGGCTCCCGGCGCTCCGGCTCGCCGCCACGCGCTTCCCCGTCGGCGTCGAGGTCGTCGCGGTGACCTGCGAGCCCGAGGCGCAGCCGCGCTTCCTCCGGGTCGCCGGGCTGACGGTCGTGACGATCGGCTACCTCGACGACCTCCGGCAGGCCCTCCACCGATCGGCAGCGGCGTGAGCGCGGCGACCGAGGACGCTCCGCGACTGCGGACGCGGCGGACCGACCGCCGGGGCGACCGCCGGGCCGAGCGTCGGCGCGGTGCCCTGCGCACCGCGGGGGGCACCCTCGCCACCTGGCTCGTGCTCGTGGTGGCGAGCACCGCCTGGTGGCCGGTCCACCGCGACGCCTCGATGGTGACGGCCGGCGTGACCGCGGTCCTCGCCGGGACGGCCGTCGCCCTCGCCGGCGCCCTCGCCCGCCTGCCCGCCGCGGTGGTCGGTGCGCTCACCGTCGCGGTGTTCGCGCTCACCGGCGTCCCGGCGGCGGTGCCGGACCGTGCCGTCGGGATCCTGCCCACCGGTGCCGGGCTCGTCGACCTGTTCGCCGGTGTGGCGCTCGACTGGAAGCGGCTCGTGACGGTCAGCCTGCCGGTCGGGTCCTACGAGTCCCTGCTGGTGCCGTACTTCGTGACGACGCTCGTCGCCACGGTGGTCGGCGTGAGCGTGGCGACCCGTGCCTCCCGTCCGGAGCTCGCGAGCATCCCGGGACTGGTGCTGTTCGCGGCCGCGGTCGTGGTCGGACCCAGCCGACTGGACGTCGCCCTGGCGACGGCCGTCGTGCTCGGCGGCATCGCCCTGGTCTGGGCCCTCACCGCACGGCACGTGCGTCGCGCAGTCTCGGTGGCGACGACGGTCGGGGCGCGCGTGCCCGTGTGGCGGTCCGTGCTGCGACCCGCCCTCGTCGGGACGGGCACCATCGTGGCGGCCGCGGTCGTCGCGACGGGCCTCGGCCTGGTGGCTCCGCCGTCGGTGGGGCGGACGGTCGCGCGGACCGACGTGGTCAAGCCGTTCGACCCGCGTGACGAACTCAGCCCGCTCAGCGCGTTCCGGTCCTACGAGGAGCCCGGCCAGGCGGACACCGCCCAGCTGCGGGTGACGGGCCTGCCGGAGGGTGGCTTCGTGCGGATCGCCACCCTCGACACGTACGACGGCGTGGTCTACCGCGTGGGGGGCGACGACGGAGCCTCCGCCTCGGGCACCTTCGAGCGCGTCCCGACCTCGGTCGACGTGCGGGGCGTCCGGGGCACCGACCTCGAAGTCGCTGTCGCCGTCGAGGGGTACCGCGGCGTGTGGCTGCCCACCGTCGGCGACCTCGAGACGGTGACCTTCCGCGGGTCGGACGCCGACCGGGACCGCGGCGCCTTCTCCTACAACCGCACCACCGGGACGGCCGTCGTGGTGGGTGGCGTCGACGCGGACACCCGGTACGACCTGCGCGCGGTGCTGCCGGACCAGCCGACCGACGACCAGCTCGCGTCGGCGCGTCCGGGCACGGCCACCGTGCCGAACCCGACCGGCGTGCCGGACGCGGTGCGGGAGCGGGTCGAGGCGACGTCCGCCGACGGCGGCTCGGACGGTGCCAGGCTGGTCGCGGCGATCGAGTCGCTCAAGCGGACGGGCTACGTGAGCCACGGCGTCGGCGACGACCGGGCCAGCCGGTCGGGACACGGCGCCGACCGGATCGAGGAACTGCTCACCGCGCCGGTCATGATCGGCGACCAGGAGCAGTACGCCGTCGCCGCCGCGCTCATGGCACGGCAACTCGGGTTCCCGTCCCGGGTCGTGATGGGCTTCACCGCCGGCGGCGACTCGGGAGCCGCGACGTCCTCCGGCACCGACGGGACGACCACGTTCCGCGGGTCGGACGTCACGGCGCGCGTCGAGGTGGACACCGAGCAGTGGGGGTGGGTGATGATCGACCCGAACCCGGTCGTCCGCGACATCCCCGACGAGCAGGACCAGACGCCGCAGCCGGTCACGCGGCCGGAGACCGTCGTCCCACCGCCGCCCGTCGAGCAGCAGGACCAGGACCAGCAGGCCCCGCCCCAGAGCGACCGGGACACGCCTCCCGTGCAGCCGCTCTGGTTGCAGGTCCTCCTCGCCGCCCTGCCGTGGGTGCTCGCCACGCTCGGCTTCGTGGCACTCGTGCTCCTGCCGTTCGCCGTCGTCGTCCTCTGCAAGCGGCTGCGACGTCGTCGACGCCGACGGGCGCCCACACCACGCGCGCGGGTCGTCGGTGCCTGGGACGAGTACCGCGACGCACTGGTCGACCGCGGGCACGACGTCGTCATGGCGGCCACGAGACGCGAGGCCGTCACGGGGGCACCGGGAGAGGGCGGCATCGGGCTCGCGGCACTGGCCGACCGGAGCGTCTTCGGGCCCGGTGAGGTCGAACCGGGGACCGCCGACCGCATGTGGTCGGCCACGGACGAGGCGATCACGAGCCTCCGAGCAGGGCGCACCCGACGCGAGCGGTGGCGTGCCGCAGTGTCCCTCCGGTCCCTGCGTCGCCCCGCGGTCCATCGCCGCGGTGGGCGGGCAGCGGTGGACCGGCTGCGCCCGGAGACGCCGGAGGCCGGTGCCGGGCTCGGTGGGGACGGCCAGGATCGTCGCGGAGGTCGTGACTACGATGGTCCGAAGGCCGGCGAGCGTCGTGGACGGCCGAGTGAGGACAGAGGCGAACCGTGATCAGATGCGAGCACTGCGGATCGATGCTGCCGGACGGCGCGATCTTCTGCGGTGAGTGCGGGCGCTCGGTGACCGTCTCGGCGAACCGTCGGCCCGTCCCGGCCGCGCCCCTCGACGAGACCCCGCCGCCGCCCCTCCGCCAACCGGACCAGCACGGTCGGCACCCCGACCCGGCCACCGAGGCCTGGCTGCCCGAGGCCACCCTCGACCCGGCCACCCGTGCCTGGCTGACCGGCGAGGACCGGCAGCCCGCCCCCCGCCACGACGACCGACCCGCGGCACCGCCCGCGCCGACCCCGACGCAGGGTGTCGCACCGGACGCGGAACCGCCGCTCGATCCGGCCGCGTACCCGGTCGCCGACGAGACCCTGCCGGCGGACGGCACCGTCGCTCGGACACACGCAGCACAGACGCCCGGAGCGGGGGCGACCGCGGCGGACACGACCGAGGCGGACGCGGACCGCGCGGGCGCTGACGACCGGGCTGCCGCTCCGGTCTGGGCACCCGCCGCACCGCAGCCGCCCGCTCCGTCGCGCCCGTCCTGGTGGGTCGGTCGCGGCTCGGCGGCACCCGAGCCTCCCGTTGCCGAGGAGCCGCGGGACGACGACGGTCCGCAGCCCGGTGACACCGCCGTGGTCGAGCCGCTCGTCGAGCGTCGCGCCCCGACCCCGCTCGTCACCCCGAGCAGCGGACCGGCGACCTGCCCGGTCTGCGGACACACGCTCGAGCCCGACGACATCTTCTGCGCCGAGTGCGGCGCCGTCCGACCGACGGTCACCGCCGCCTTCACCGGCCCCGTCGTGCCGCTGCCGCTGGCCCGTCCCGACTGGGCCGCCGAGCACCTGCCCGCGGACGATGCCGAGCCGGAGTCCCGGTCGGAACCGGCGGACGAGTCCTCGGAACACGTGGACGTGTCGTCGGAAGTCGCGGACGCTCCCTCGGAGCCCGAGCACGCTGACACCTTCGACGAGGCACCTCCGAGCGACCTGCCCGAGCCCCGCACGGACGCGCCCGCACCGGACACGTCAGGATCGGCCGCGCTCGACGACACCCCGAGGACGCCCCTCCGGACCCGCGGCGCGCACGCCGCGCCTGACGCGGTCCCGGGTGCACCGGTGACGGTGCCGCCCGCTCCGGCCTCGCCGACCGTCCCGACCGCCTCC
This sequence comes from Curtobacterium sp. NPDC089185, assembly GCF_040685235.1. Classification (NCBI taxonomy): domain Bacteria; kingdom Bacillati; phylum Actinomycetota; class Actinomycetes; order Micrococcales; family Microbacteriaceae; genus Curtobacterium; species Curtobacterium sp. NPDC089185. The sequence goes on from NZ_JBFBHK010000006.1 coordinate 167,223, forward strand.
GTCTCGGTGCCGCCCCTCGACGGCGTCCCGCCCGTCCCCACCGCGGCGCCGCTGCCGCCGGTGCCTGGTGCGACAGGGCCGGTGCTACCCTCCGTGGCCTCGGCGGCCGTGCCCTCGAGTGCGGACGACGGGTCCGATGCCGAGGACGTCGAGGAGACCCGCATCGTCGACCGGAACACGAGCGCCGCGCCGTTCGTGCTGCACTTCAGCACGGGGGAGCGCACCGCCGTGCAGGGGACCGGCCTGCTCGGGCGTCTTCCCCGCCCGCAGCCCGGCGAACGCTTCGACGAGCTCCTCACCGTGCACGACCCCGGGAAGTCGGTGTCGAAGACGCACCTCGAGCTCGGCCGCGACGGGGACGACCTGTGGGTCGCGGACCGGTTCTCGGGCAACGGCACGGTCGTCCGGCACATCGACGGCACGATCCGTCGCTGCGAGCCGGGCCGGCGGTACCGTGTCGAGCGTGGTGCCCGGGTGGACATCGGCGAGCAGTTCTTCCTCGTGCAGTGACGGTCGGCGGTTCCCCGCCGACCTGACCCTCCTGCACAGGAGGCCGACCAGCTCGCCCGCTCCCCAGCGAGCGTCCCGCCGTTCTCGGTAGCGGGGCGGAGGCGGTTCGCTCGGACCGTGTCCCTCGCCGTCGCCCGCTCGTGCCTCGTCGGTACCGCGGGCGTGCTCGCCCTCGTCGGCGTGGTCGCGGACCTGCCGGGCTCCGGCCGTGCGGCGCTCCTCGTGGCCGGCGGGTGGTGCGCCCTGCTGGATGTCGTCGTCGTCCAGTCCGACCGACGCGCGTCGACGGGTCCGCCGGTGGTGCTCGTCGACCCGGTCACGGAGCCGTCGGAGGGCAGCGGCGTCCGGGACCACGGCGGCTCGGTACCCGACCCCAACCCCGCACCCGGCCCCGGCATCCTGCTCGGCCGCCGTGACGACGGTCACCCGGTTCTCGTCGCCACCGCCCCGACCGCCCCGTGCCACGTGGTGGTGGTGGTGGGCACCGGCGCACTCGCCGAGGGCGTGTTCACCGCGGTCCGCGCCCAGCTCGACGGCGGCGCGACCACCGGGAGCCCGCCCGACGACGTCGTCCGCGCCTCCGGTGCGGGGGTCCCCGGACCACCGAGCACCCCGCTGCCCCCGGGGACCGCCGTCGCGGTCCGGCTCGACGGCGGCGGCCGGCCGCGGACGACCGTCGTCCTCGTGCCCGGACTGCACCTGCTCCCGCGCCGCTGGGACCACCTCGTCGAGGTGACCCGCCACGGCTGTCGCACGCAGGACAACGACGACGGCGGCTCGACGACGATCGACCCCGTGCTGCCCCTGCTGGTCCCGGGGAGCACGACGCCGTGACGCCCGGCTCAGCCCAGACCGGCTCAGCCCAGACCGGCTCCGCGCAGACCGGCTCAGCGCAGACCGGCCCCCGGTCGGACCCGTCCGACGGGGACCCCACCGCCGAGCACCTGCTCGCTCGTCGCCGCCAGGACGTCCGCCACGCCCGCGGCGTCGACCAGACCGTTGCGTTCGAGCAGCGTCAGCGCCGCGACGGTGCCGGCGCGCTGCGATCCGTCGAGCGTCTTCACCGCGACGGCCGCACCGCCCGGGAGGCCCATGACCATGACGCCCTCGGCGCCGAACTTCGCCAGGACCTGCAGTCGTTCGATGGTCACGGTGTTCGCCCGTCCGACGCCGTCGATGGCCCACGGGTGGTCGAGCACCGCGTCGACGAGGGCCGCCGTGTCCGCGTCCCGTCGCGCGACGACCCCGGCGAAGCCGCGGGCGAGGCCGCGCAGCGTGAGGGGGAAGACCGGGGCGCCGCAGCCGTCGGTCCCGACGACGTCGACGGTCTCGCCCGTGTACTCCTCGACGGTCTCCCGGACGCGCTGCTGCAGCGGGTGCGCCATCTCGAGGTAGGTGGCCTCGTCCCAGCCGTTGACGCGGCACGCGGCGAGCATGCCGGCGTGCTTCCCGGAGCAGTTCATCGCGAGGCGACGCGGGCCGGGCATCATCCGCGCGGTCGCCCCGTCGAACGGCAGGTCGGGCGGGCACCCGAGGTCGGACTCCTCGTGGTCGAACGACTCGAGCATGTGCAGCGCGAGTGCCTGGTGCGCCGCTGTGCCGGCGTGGCTGGCGGTCGTCAGCACCAGCTCCTCGTCGCTGAACGCGGCACCGGCGCGTCGGATCGCGAGCGCCTGGAACGGCTTCATCGTCGAGCGCGGGTAGATGCTCGCTCCGGCGTCGCCGACGACGTCGAGCACGGAGCCGTCCGCCGCGACGACGACACCGGCACCGACGTGCCGGCTCTCGTCGAAGCCGTTCCGGTCGAGCACCGCGAGCTCGACGGAGCCCTCGGCGGTGAGAGGATGGCGGTCTGTGCGGACGTCGGGGATCACCGTCATGCCGTCATCGTAGTGAGCGGGCACGCCGCGACGTCGCACGCACCGAGCGCGGGACGGTCGGTGCTCGACCACCACGCACGAAGGAGCGCACCGTGACCGACCACTCCTACGAGGTCGCCGTCCGTTGGACCGGCGACCGGGGCACGGGGACGAGCGGGTACCGCGACTACGGCCGCGACCACACGATCTCCGCGGCGGGCAAGCAGGACGTCGCCGGGTCGGCCGACCCCGCGTTCCGCGGTGACCGCGACCGCTGGAACCCGGAGGAGCTCGTCCTCGCCGCGCTCGCGCAGTGCCACATGATGAGCTACCTGTACGTCGCCGTGCAGCGGGGCTTCACGGTGGTCGACTACCAGGACTCGGCGTCGGCGTCGCTCGACGTGCACCGCGACGGCACGGGGGAGCTGACCGGTGCGACCCTGCGCCCGGTCGTCACGATCCTCGAGGCCGACCGCGTCGAGGACGCCGAGGCAGCGCACGCGGAGGCAGGCCGCCTCTGCTTCGTCGCGCGTTCCGTGGCGTTCCCCGTCCACCACACGCCCGTCACCAAGGTCCGTGCGGCAGGATAGGTCTCCGTGAAGCGTCTCCGCCTGCTCCCGATCGCCCTCGTCCCCGCCGTCGTGCTGGGACTCGCCGCCTGCTCCGGGAACGGCTCGGGTGACGCCTCGACCTCGCCCAGTGCGTCGTCGAGCGCCACCGCGACGCCCATCTCGTCGTGCCCCGAGCCGGGGTCCGCCTCGGACGGCATCAAGGTCAGCGGTGCCGCGGTGGGCGGTGACTCCGCCCCGGGTGTCGCGTTCGAGAAGGGGCTGAGCGCCTCGACGCCGCAGGCCACCACCGTGGTGAAGGGGTCGGGCAAGGCCCTGCGGGACGGCGAGTTCGCCCAGGTCTCCTACGTCGTCTACAAGGCGTCCGACGCCTCGAAGCTCGGCGCGGTCGGGTTCGACCAGGGCAACCCGCAGGTGCTCTCGGTCGGCGGGACCGGCTTCGGTGCCCTCCTCGCGTGCACGAAGGTCGGTGAGCGGGTGGCGGTCGTCGGCCAGTCGGCGGCCCTCGGCTTCAACACCGGCGGTGACATCGTCGTCGTCGCCGACGTCGTCGCGCAGACCCCGACGAAGGCGACCGGCGCACCGCAGCCCCAGGACCCGGCGCTGCCGACCGTCGAGGACAAGGCCGACGGCGAGCCCGAGATCACGATCCCGTCGGGTGCGAAGGCCCCGTCGAAGACCGAGGTCGAGGTCCTCAAGCAGGGCACGGGCGACACCATCGCGAACGGCGACACCGCCCTGGTGCAGTACAAGGGCGTGCAGCTCGACGGCGGCAAGGAGTTCGACTCCTCGTGGTCGAAGGGCGCCCCGACCACGTTCACCGTCTCCGAGGGCTCGCTCATCAAGGGCTTCGTCACCGGACTCGTCGGGCAGAAGGTCGGCTCGCAGGTCCTCATCGTGACCACGCCGGAGGACGCCTACGGGTCGAACCCGCCCGAGGGCTCCGGCATCCCGAAGGACGCCTCGCTGGTCTTCGTCGTCGACATCCTCGCCAAGGGCTGACCGTGACGGACGGCGCCGGGCCGGGACCCACCGCGCAGCAGACCCCGGCACGGCGCCGCATCGTCGTCCTCGGCAGCACCGGGTCGATCGGCACGCAGGCCCTCGACGTCGTCGCCCGCAACCCCGACCGGTTCGAGGTCGTCGGGCTGACCGCCGGCTCGAACCGGGACCTCGTCGCCGAGCAGGCCGCACGCTTCGGTGTCCGCGACACCGCGTTCGGCGCCGCGGACGCCGAGCGCCTCGTCCGCGGCGTCGCGGCGGACGTGGTCCTCAACGGCATCACCGGCTCGGTCGGGCTCGGACCGACCCTCGCGGCCCTCGAGACCGGCGCGACCCTCGCCCTCGCCAACAAGGAGAGCCTGATCGTCGGCGGCCCGCTGGTGCAGCGGGCGGCCGCCCCCGGGCAGATCGTGCCGGTGGACAGCGAGCACTCCGCGATCGCGCAGGCGCTCCGGTCCGGCGCGGACGCGGAGGTCCGACGGCTCGTCCTCACGGCGAGCGGCGGTCCGTTCCGCGGTCGCTCCCGGCAGGACCTGCGGGACGTCACCCCGGCCCAGGCACTGGCGCACCCGACTTGGGACATGGGCCTGGTCGTCACGACGAACTCGGCGACCCTCGTCAACAAGGGCCTCGAGGTGATCGAGGCCCACCTCCTCTTCGGTGTGCCGTACGACCGCATCGACGTGACCGTGCACGCGCAGTCGATCGTCCACTCGATGGTCGAGTTCGTCGACGGTTCGACGATCGCGCAGGCGTCACCCCCGGACATGCGACTCCCGATCGCCCTCGGGCTCGCCTGGCCGGACCGGGTGCCCGGCGTCGGGGTCCCGCTCGACTGGACGCGTGCGAGCACGTGGACCTTCGAGCCGCTCGACGCCGAGGCGTTCGGCGCCGTCGACCTCGCCAAGCACGTCGGGGTCCTCGGCGGCACCTTCCCGGCGGTGTTCAACGCCGCGAACGAGCAGGCCGTCGCCGCGTTCCACGCGGGCGCGATCGGGTTCCTCGACATCGTCGACACCGTCCGTCGCGTGGTCGACGAGCACACCTCGGGGGAGCCGTCGCTCGACGGCGTCCTCGCCGCCGAGCGCTGGGCGCGCGCCGCCGCGGACCGCCTGCTGGCCCGCTGACACGACCAGCGGGCGCGGGCAGGGTCGCGACCCCGCCACGCGGTCCGGTGACGGACGCGCCGGCGGAGATCCGTGCCTCCCGGGGGTCGGGAGGCACGGCAGACCTCTCAGGGCGCGCTCGGCTCCGTCATGGGCAGGGTCCCGTACCCTGCTGCGGTGACCGTCGAATCCGTGCTCCTCTTCGTCCTCGGCGTGGTCGTCTTCATCGTCGGCCTGCTGGTCTCGATCGGACTCCACGAGCTGGGGCACCTGTCGTTCGCGAAGCTCTTCAACGTCAAGGTGACGCAGTACTCGCTCGGCTTCGGCAAGGCGATCTGGTCGTTCCGACGGGGCGAGACCGAGTACGGCATCCGTCCGATCCTGCTCGGCGGGTACATCTCGATGGTCGGCATGCTCAAGCCCCGCGCGTCGGGCCGCCCGAGCGCGATCACGAACACCGGGATGTACGGGGCGTTCGTGCAGGACGCCCGCCAGGCGAGTGCCGAGCAGATCGCGGACTCCGGCGGGGACGACTCCCGGGCGTTCTACCGGCTCACCCCGTGGAAGCGCATCATCGTGATGGTCGCGGGTCCGGCGATGAACCTGGTGATCGGCATCGTGCTGTTCGGGGTCCTGCTGTGCGGCTTCGGCGCCCCGACCACGACCTTCACGTCGAGCGTGGACTGCGTCCTGCCGACGAGCAGCTCGACGGCCTGCGCACCCGGTGACGCCGAGTCGCCCGCGAAGCAGGCGGGCATCCGCGACGGCGACGTCGTGGTCGCGGTCGACGGGCGACAGGACCCGACGATCGCCGAGGTCTCCCGGGTGTTCCAGCGGTCGGCCGGCGAGGCCGTGACGGTCGTGGTCGAACGCGACGGCGTCCGGCGGACGCTCGAGGTCACCCCGCAGCTCGCCACGCGCGACGTCGTCACGGAGCAGGGCACGGCGGCGAAGAACGCCGACGGCACGACGAAGACCCAGCGGGTCGGAGTCGTGGGCGTGAGCATCGGGCAGTCGCTGGTGCGGCAGTCGCCCGCGGCCGTCCTGCCGGCGACCGGCGCGCAGATCGCGGCGTCGGCGCACCTGATCATCGACCTGCCGCAGCGCCTGGTCGCCGTGTGGAACGCCGCGTTCGGCGCGCAGGAGCGGTCGCAGGACAGCCCCGTGTCGGTGGTCGGTGTCGGACGTGCGATCGGGGAGGTCTCGTCGATGAGCGGGGTGCCCGTGGTCGACAAGGCGTACACGATCCTCGGCCTGCTGGCGTCGCTGAACATCGGCCTGTTCGTGCTCAACATGGTGCCGCTGCTGCCGCTCGACGGCGGGCACATCGCCGGTGCCCTCTGGGAGGCCGTGAAGCGCCGGGCGTACGTGCTGGTCGGCAAGCCGGACCCGGGCGCGATCGACCTGGCGAAGTCGATGCCCCTGACGATGGTCGTCGTCGTGCTGCTGGCCGGCATGAGCGCGCTCCTGATCTACGCCGACATCGTGCGACCGGTGAACCTGTTCGGGTAGCACTACGCTCGGCGAATGAGCACAGCGCCCGACGTCCGCACCGTGGAGCGGCAGGGGACCGACGTCATCGCCGAGTCCGACCGCAAGGGCACACCGAGGGGCCTGTTCTGGCCGTGGTTCGCCGCGAACGTGTCCGTGCTCGGCCTGAGCTACGGCTCGTTCGTGCTCGGCTTCGGCATCTCGCTCCTGCAGGCCACCGTCGTGTCGGTCGTCGGGGTGGCGTTCTCGTTCCTGCTCTGCGGGATCGTGGCGATCGCCGGCAAGCGGGGCTCGGCGCCGACGATGGTGCTGAGCCGCGCCGCGTTCGGCGTGCGGGGCAACCGGCTGCCGTCGTTCCTCAGCTGGGTGCTCACCGTCGGGTGGGAGACGGCGCTCGCGTCGCTCGCCGTGCTGGCGACGTCGACGGTCTTCCGTGAGCTCGGCTGGGACGACGGCGTCGTGACGAAGCTCGTGGCGCTGCTGGTCGTGGCCGCGCTCGTCGTCGGTGCGGGCATCGCCGGCTTCGACGTCATCATGCGCCTGCAGACGGTCATCACCGTCGTCACCGCGGTGCTGACGGTCGTCTACGTCGTGCTCGCCGTGCCGTCGATCGACCCCGGTGCCCTCGGGGCGCTGCCGGCCGGCAGCACGCAGAACGTCGTCGGCGCGCTCGTCCTCGTGATGACCGGGTTCGGCCTCGGCTGGGTGAACGCCGCCGCGGACTACTCCCGGTACCTCCCGCGGTCGTCGTCGACGGGCGGGGTGGTCTGGTGGACGACGTTCGGCGGAGCGCTCGCCCCGGCCGTGCTCGTCGTCGTCGGGGTCCTGCTGGCCGGGTCGTCGAAGGACCTGGACGCCGCGATCCGCATCGACCCGATCGGTGCGCTGACGACGATCCTGCCGGTCTGGTTCCTGATCCCCTTCGCCCTCGTTGCGATCCTCGGGCTCGTGGGTGGCGCCGTGCTCGACATCTACTCGTCCGGGCTCGCGCTGCTGAGCGCCGGCGTCCGCATCCCGCGGCCCGTCGCTGCTGGCGTCGACGGGGTGTTCATGGTCGCGGGCGCGGTCTACGTGGTGTTCTTCGCGAAGGACTTCGTCAGCCCCTTCCAGGCGTTCCTGGTCACCCTCGGCGTGCCGGTCGCCGCATGGGCCGGGGTGTTCATGGCCGACGTGTTGCTGCGTCGTCGCGCGTACGCCGACACCGAGCTCGACGACGTCCGCGGTCGCTACGGCGACATCCGCTGGTCGGCCATCGGGCTCGTGGTGCTGGGGACCGCGCTCGGGTGGGGGCTCGTGACGAACACCTACGGGGTGCCCGCCTGGCTCAACTGGCAGGGGTACCTGCTCGGACCGTTCGGCCTCGGCGGCCGCACGGGTGACTGGGCCTACGCGAACCTCGGTGTCCTCGTGGCGCTCGTCGTCGGCTTCGTCGGCACGGTGCTCGGCGCACGCGGCTCCGTGCGCCGCCAGGAGGCGGGCGCGTGACCGTGACGGTGCCCGCGGAGGCGTGGCTCGTCGCGATCGACCTGCAGCGCGTCTTCTCCGGCGACAGCCCCTGGGCGGCACCGCGGTACGACGACGCGGCGGCCGGCACCGCGCGGCTGCTGCCCCGGTTCGTCGGGCGCACGGTGCTCACCCGCTTCGTCGCACCCGAGCGGCCGGAGGGCGCCTGGGCGCCGTACTACCGTGACTGGCCGTTCGCGCTCGTGCCCGACGCGGACCCGCTGTACGCGCTGACCGAGCCGTTCGCCGCGCACCGGGACGTCCCCGTCGTGACGGAACCGACGTTCGGCAAGTGGGGGACGAGCCTCCGGGCCGTCGTGGGCGACCACCCGCACCTCGTGCTCACCGGGGTCTCCACGGACTGCTGCGTGCTCAGCACGGCGCTGGCCGCGGCCGACGCCGGAGCGACCGTGACGGTCGTCGCCGACGCGTGCGCCGGCGCGAGCGACGTCGACCACGAACGGGCCCTGGCGGCGATGCGCCTGTACGCCCCGCTGATCACCGTCGTCGACCGCGGCGCCGACCTGGTCACCAGCGCCGGGTGAGGTCACCGGCACGGCGTAGAGTGACGCCCGTGCCAGCAGTGAACCTCGGTCTGCCGAAAGTCCCCGCAACCCTGAGCCCGCGCCGGAAGTCGCGGCAGATCCGGGTCGGGAAGGTCCTCGTGGGCGGCGACGCCCCGGTCTCCGTGCAGTCGATGACGACGACGCCGACGACGAACATCAACGCGACACTGCAGCAGATCGCCGAGCTCACCGCGTCCGGCTGTGACATCGTCCGCGTCGCGGTCCCCAGCCAGGACGACGCGGACGCGCTGCCGATCATCGCGAAGAAGTCGCAGATCCCGGTCATCGCCGACATCCACTTCCAGCCGAAGTACGTCTTCCAGGCGATCGACGCCGGGTGCGCGGCGGTCCGGGTCAACCCGGGCAACATCCGCAAGTTCGACGACCAGGTCGGCGCCATCGCCCGCGCCGCGAAGGACGCCGGGGTGAGCCTGCGCATCGGGGTGAACGCCGGCTCCCTCGAGCCGAGCCTGCTGCAGAAGTACGGCAAGGCGACCCCGGAGGCACTCGTCGAGTCCGCGGTCTGGGAGGCGAGCCTGTTCGAGGAGCACGACTTCCACGACTTCAAGATCTCGGTCAAGCACAACGACCCGATCGTCATGGTGCAGGCCTACCGCCAGCTCGCCGCGGCGGGGGACTGGCCGCTGCACCTCGGCGTCACCGAGGCCGGCCCCGAGTTCCAGGGCACGATCAAGAGCGCCACGGCGTTCGGCATCCTGCTCGCCGAGGGCATCGGCGACACCATCCGCGTCTCGCTCTCCGCCCCGCCCGCGCAGGAGGTGAAGGTCGGCCTGCAGATCCTGCAGTCGCTCAACCTCCGCGAGCGCAAGCTCGAGATCGTCTCCTGCCCGAGCTGCGGCCGTGCACAGGTCGACGTCTACCAGCTCGCGAACGACGTGACGAAGGGGCTCGAGGGCATGACCGTGCCCCTCCGCGTCGCCGTCATGGGCTGCGTCGTGAACGGCCCGGGAGAGGCCCGTGAGGCCGACCTCGGCGTCGCCTCCGGCAACGGCAAGGGGCAGATCTTCGTCAAGGGCGAGGTCGTCAAGACCGTCCCCGAGCACGAGATCGTCCGGACCCTGATCGCCGAGGCGAACCGCATCGCGGACGAGATGGGCCCGGACGCAGCGCCGGGCACGCCGCAGGTGGTCACCACGGCCTAGGGCCGACCCCCTTCCGGACGGGAGGCGCCTGGCTGCCCCGCCACGTGCCTCCCGTCCGTCGTCGTCCCGCGACCACCGCCGCTAGGCTTGCGTCCGTGGTCACACGGCTCTCCCATCTGTTCCTCCGCACGCTCCGCGACGACCCCTCCGACGCCGAGGTGACGAGCCACAAGCTGCTCGTCCGCGCCGGGTACGTCCGTCGCCAGTCGCCGGGCATCTTCGCGTGGCTGCCGCTCGGCCTCCGGGTCCGCCACAAGATCGAGGACATCATCCGCGAGGAGATGGTCGCGGCCGGCGCGCAGGAGGTCCTGCTGCCCGCACTCCTGCCCCGCGAGCCCTACGAGGCGACGAACCGGTGGACCGAGTACGGCGACGGCATGTTCCGCCTGCAGGACCGCAAGGGCTCCGACTACCTGCTCGCGCCGACGCACGAGGAGATGTTCGCGCTGCTCGTGAAGGACCTGTACGGCTCGTACAAGGACCTGCCCGTCACGCTCTTCCAGATCCAGGACAAGTACCGCGACGAGGCCCGACCCCGCGCCGGACTCCTGCGCGGCCGCGAGTTCACCATGAAGGACGCGTACTCGTTCGACCTCACCGACGAGGGGCTCGAGCGCAGCTACCAGGTGATGCGCGACGCCTACGAGCGGATCTTCGCCCGCCTCGGCCTCGAGTACGTCATCGTCAAGGCCGACGCCGGCGCGATGGGCGGCTCGAAGTCCGAGGAGTTCCTGCACCCGATCGGTGTCGGCGAGGACACCTTCGTCCGCAGTGCCGGCGGCTACGCGGCCAACGTCGAGGCGTACGTCACGCCGGTGCCGGATGCGCTGCCGATCGACGGCCAGCCGGAGCCCGTGACGCTGCCGTCCGCGGACACCCCCACGATCGACACGCTCGTCGCGCACGCCAACGCGGTCGCGCCGCGCGACGGCGCCCCGTGGACCCCCGCCGACACCCTGAAGAACGTCGTGCTCGCGCTGACGCACCTCGACGGCACCCGCGAGGTCGTCGTCGTCGGGCTCCCCGGCGACCGCGAGGTCGACCTCAAGCGCGCCGAGGTGGCGTTCGCCCCGGCCGAGGTCGAGGCTGCCGGCGACGACGACTTCAAGCGGCACCCGGGCGTCTTCGTCAAGGGCTACATCGGCCCGCAGGTCCTCGGCGCCGAGAGCGACTCGGGCATCCGGTACCTCGTCGACCCCCGCGTCGTCGAGGGCACGGCGTGGGTCACCGGTGCGAACGAGCGCGGGGTGCACGTCTCCGGACTGGTGATGGGCCGTGACTTCACCGCCGACGGCGTCGCCGAGGTCTCCGACGTCCGCGCGGGCGACCCCGCGCCCGACGGCTCCGGCCCGCTCGAGACCGCCCGCGGCATGGAGATCGGGCACGTGTTCCAGCTCGGCCGCAAGTACGCCGAGGCGCTCGACCTGAAGGTGCAGGACGAGAACGGCAAGCTCGCGACCGTCACGATGGGCTCGTACGGCATCGGCGTGACGCGCATCCTCGCGATCCTCGCCGAGGCGCACAACGACGAGAAGGGCCTCGCCTGGCCCAGGGAGGTCGCCCCGTTCGACGTCCACGTCGTCGCGACCGGCAAGGACCAGGTCGCCTACGACCTCGCCACGACGCTCATCGACACCCTCGAGGGTGAGCGGTACGACGTCGTGTACGACGACCGTCCGAAGGTCTCGCCGGGCGTGAAGCTCCGCGACGCCGAGCTGCTCGGCGTCCCCGTGGTCGTCGTGGCCGGGCGGAACGCCGCCGACGGCGTCGTCGAGCTGTGGGACCGCCGCTCGGGCGAGCGGCGCGACGTACCGGTCGCCGAACTGCTCGAGGCGGTCCGCGCGATCTGATCGCGACCCCCTGACGGACTGGCGCGCCCCGCTCGGCGGCGACGCGGAGCGTTGCGCGGGGCGCGCCGACCGAGCCTGCGAGGGAGGGCGGTACCGGCATCGCGCCTCCAGTCCGTCTCGTGGTTCTGGGGTACGCTTGTGGCCGACTTCTGCGCAGTTCCACCCGCAGGAGCGACTCAGCTGAATAACGGAGGCACCTCGGTGAAGATCGATCTCGCAGTCCTGCGACTCATGGAGCGTGAACGGGAGATCCCGTTCGACGAACTCGTCCGGATCATCGAACAGGCCATCCTGACGGCGTACCAGAAGCACCGCACCGAGAACGACGAGCACGTCGACCCGCAGGCGCGCGTCGAGCTCGACCGCAAGTCCGGTGAGGTCTCGGTGTACGTGCCCGAGCGTGACGAGGACGACAACGTCGTCGGCGAGGCCGTCGACCAGCCGAGCGACTTCGGCCGCATCGCCGCCTTCGCCGCCAAGCAGGTCATCAACCAGCGGCTGCGGGACATCGGCGACGACAAGATCCTCGGTCAGTTCCGCGGCAAGGAGGGCGACATCGTCGCGGGCGTGATCCAGCAGGGTCCGAACCCGAAGATGGTGCACGTCGACCTCGGCACGGTCGAGGCGATCCTGCCGCCCGAGGAGCAGGTGCCGGGCGAGGAGTACAAGCACGGCAACCGCATCCGCGTGTACGTCACGAGCGTCGGCCGCGGACCGAAGGGCCCGCAGATCACGGTCTCGCGCACGCACCCGGGCCTGGTCCGGAAGCTCTTCGCGCTCGAGGTCCCGGAGATCGCCTCGGGCGTCGTCGAGATCACCTCGATCGCCCGCGAGGCCGGGCACCGCACGAAGCTCGCGGTGAAGGCCAACGAGCCCGGCGTCAACGCCAAGGGTGCCTGCATCGGTGAGCTCGGCGCCCGCGTCCGCGCGGTGACGACGGAGCTCGGCACCGAGAAGATCGACATCGTCGACTGGTCGTCGGACCTGTCGTCGTTCGTCGCGAGCGCGCTGTCGCCGGCGAAGGTCACGAGCGCGTTCGTGCTCGACGCCTCGACGAAGGCCGTCCGCGCCCTCGTGCCGGACTACCAGCTGTCGCTCGCCATCGGCAAGGAGGGGCAGAACGCCCGTCTCGCCGCCAAGCTCACCGGCGCGCGCATCGACATCCAGCCCGACAGCATCCTCGACGGGGACGACTGAGGGGCGGGCACCGGAGCACGTCGGGCGGTGGCCGCCGCCCGACGTGTTCCGCTGGTGGCGTGACCCGACCGGGCGCGCCGGATCGCGGTCGTCGGAGGCAAGGAGTATGGTGGTTCCCGTCAGAACGTGCATCGGCAGTCGTCGCCGTGCTCCCCGATCCTCCCTCCTCCGTGTCGTCGCCCTGAGCGACGGTCGTGTCGTGGCGGATCCGAAGGCAGTCATGCCGGGCAGGGGGGCGTGGCTCACCCCGACCGTCGAAGCCTACGAACTGGCCGTCAAGCGCCGGGCCTTCCGCCGGGCGCTCCGGCTGGATCGCGAACCCGACACGTCCGCAGTGCTCGACCACCTGCACGGCCTCGCAGCCGAGCAGTCGGGCGGACACCAGGACACGACAGAACAGGCTGAACGGCTTATGGACAACTGATGAGCGGCTCGAAGTGAGACCCGTCATCCAGTGAGTCCTGCCCCCTTCGCGGGGTGGGACCCGTGAAGGAGAACAGTGGCAAAACCACGCGTACACGAGATCGCATCCGAACTCGGTGTCGACAGCAAGACCGCAATGGAGAAGCTCAAGGAGCTCGGCGAGTTCGTCAAGGGCCCGAGCTCCAGTGTGGAACCCCCCGTCGCGCGCAAGCTCCGTGCTGCGCTGCAGGCGTCCGGCGCCTCGACGGCGTCGAAGCCCGCCGCTCCGGCGGCCCCGAGCGCCGCTGCGGCGTCCGGTGCCCCGAAGTCCGGCACCCCCCGGTCCAGCGCCCCGAAGCCCGGCGGTCCCCGCCCGGGTCCGGCGCGCCCGGCGCCCGCACCCCAGGCCGAGCCCGAGGTCCAGGCGGCACCCGCCGCCGACGTGCCCGCGCCGGCCGCCCCGAAGTCGGTCGCGCAGCGGCAGGCTGAGGCCGAGGCCGCCCGCAAGGCAGCCGAGGTCGAGAAGGCCGCCGAGGCGTCCGCGCCGAAGGGTGACGCCGTCAAGCCCGGCGGTGCCCCGAAGCCGGGTTCCGCCGCCGGTCCGAAGCCGGGTGGCCCGAAGCCGGGCGCCCGTCCCGGCAACAACCCCTACGCGTCGAGCCAGGGCATGGGCTCGCGCCCGCCGCGTCCGGGCAACAACCCGTTCGCGTCCAACCAGGGCATGGGTCAGCGTCCCGCCGGCGGTGCCGGTGGTGGCAACGGCATCCCGCGTCCGGCCCCGCCGCGCCCGGGCGTCCCGCGTCCCGGTGCGCCGCGTCCCGGTGGCCCCGGCCAGGCGAACCGTCCCAACGGCTTCGGGCAGCGCCCGGGCCAGGGTGGCGGTCGTGGCGGCCCCGGCGGTCGTCCGGGCGGTGCCCCGGGTGCCGGTGGCGGCTTCCCCCGTCCGGCCTTCAGCGGCCCGCGTCCCGCCGGTGGCGGCGGCCGTGGCCGTGGCCCCGGTGGTGGTACCGCCGGTGCGTTCGGTCGCGGTGGCGGCAAGAGCCGTGCCCGCAAGTCGAAGCGGACGAAGCGCGCCGAGTACGAGATGCGGCAGGCGCCGTCGCTCGGCGGTGTGCAGGTCCCGCGCGGCGACGGCAACACGGTCGTCCGTCTGCGTCGCGGTGCGAGCATCTCGGACTTCGCGGACAAGATCGACGCGATGCCCGGCAACCTGGTGACGGTGCTCTTCCACCTCGGTGAGATGGCGACCGCGACCGAGTCGCTGGACGAGGCCACGTTCGAGGTCCTCGGCGAGGAGCTGGGCTACAAGATCCAGATCGTCTCGCCCGAGGACGAGGACCGTGAGCTCCTCGAGGGCTTCGACATCGACATCGACGCCGAGTACGCCGACGAGGACGACTCCGTCCTGCAGCAGCGTCCCCCGGTCGTCACCGTCATGGGTCACGTCGACCACGGCAAGACCCGCCTGCTCGACGCCATCCGCAACTCGAAGGTGGTCGAGGGCGAGGCCGGCGGCATCACGCAGCACATCGGTGCGTACCAGATCGTCACCGAGCACGAGGGCATCGAGCGTCCGATCACGTTCATCGACACCCCGGGTCACGAGGCCTTCACGGCCATGCGTGCCCGTGGTGCCCAGGTGACGGACATCGCGATCCTCGTGGTCGCGGCGGACGACGGCATCATGCCCCAGACGATCGAGGCGCTGAACCACGCCCAGTCGGCCGGTGTGCCGATCGTGGTCGCGGTGAACAAGATCGACAAGGAGGGCGCGAACCCGGCGAAGGTCCGGCAGCAGCTCACCGAGTACAACCTGGTGGCCGAGGAGTACGGCGGCGACGTCATGTTCGTCGACGTGTCGGCGCGCAACAACGTCGGTATCCAGGACCTCCTGGACGCGGTGCTGCTCACGGCGGACGCGGGGCTCGACCTGCGTGCGAACCCCGACAAGGACGCCCGCGGTGTCGCGATCGAGGCCCGACTCGACAAGGGTCGCGGTGCGGTCGCCACGGTGCTCATCCAGTCCGGCACGCTGCACGTCGGTGACGCCATCGTGGCGGGCACGGCCTACGGCCGGGTCCGTGCGATGACCGACGAGAACGGTGTGGCGGTCAAGGCCGCGACGCCGAGCCGTCCGGTGCAGGTGCAGGGTCTGTCGTCGGTGCCGCGCGCCGGTGACACCTTCCTGGTGACCGAGGAGGACCGTACGGCCCGCCAGATCGCCGAGAAGCGTGAGGCCGCCGAGCGCAACGCCCAGCTGGCCAAGGCCCGCAAGCGCATCTCGCTCGAGGACTTCACCCGCGCACTCGAAGAGGGCAAGGTCGACTCGCTCAACCTCATCATCAAGGGTGACGTCTCCGGTGCCGTCGAGGCACTCGAGCAGTCGCTCCTGGACATCGAGGTCGACGACAGCGTCCAGCTCCGCATCCTGCACCGCGGTGTGGGCGCGATCACGGAGTCGGACATCGACCTGGCCACGATCGACAACGCGATCGTCGTCGGCTTCAACGTCCGTCCGGACGTCAAGGCCCGCGAGCGTGCGGCCCGCGAGGGCATCGACGTGCGCTTCTACTCGGTCATCTACAACGCACTCGAGGACATCGAGCAGTCCCTCAAGGGCATGCTCAAGCCCGAGTACGAAGAGGTCCAGTCGGGTGTCGCCGAGATCCGCGAGGTGTTCCGCTCCTCGAAGTTCGGCAACATCGCGGGTGTCATCGTCCGCTCCGGCACGATCACGCGCAACGCCAAGGCGCGCGTCATCCGTGACGGTGTGGTGCTCGCCGACGGCCTGGCCATCGAGTCGCTGCGTCGCTTCAAGGACGACGTCACCGAGGTCCGCACGGACTTCGAGGCCGGTATCGGTCTGGGCAAGTACAACGACATCCAGATCGGTGACGAGATCGAGACCACCGAGCTCGTCGAGAAGCCGCGCGACTAGTTCCACGGTTACCCTGGGCCCCGGCCTCCTTCACGGGAGGCCGGGGCCCGTCCCCGTTCCACGCACGACGTTCATCTCCACAGGAGGACCCCATGGCCGATCCGCAGCGCGCACGCAAGATGGCGGACCGCATCAAGGAAGTCGTCGCCCGACGGCTCGACAAGGGCCTGCGTGACCCGCGTCTCGGCTTCGTCACCATCACCGACGTCCGTGTCACCGGTGACCTGCAGCACGCGTCGGTGTTCTACACCGTGTACGGCTCCGACGAGGAGCGCGCCGACTCCGCTGCGGCGCTCAAGGCCGCGACGGGCATGCTCCGCAGCGAGGTCGGCAAGAACATCACGGCCCGGCTCACGCCGTCGCTCGAGTTCATCGCCGACGCCCTGCCGGAGACGTCCGCGCACATGGAGGACCTGCTCGCGCAGGCCCAGGTCCGTGACGCGCAGGTGCGGGCCGCCTCGGCCGGCGCCCAGTACGCCGGCGACGCCGACCCGTACAAGCACGACGAGGACGAGGACGACGAGGACGAGGCGCGCGCCTAGTCCTCACTCACTCACTCGCTCACTCGCTCGGGAGCGTGTACCCACCCGCATCGTCGCCGACGGCCAGTCCGTCGCGGAGCAGCGAGGTGAGTGCACGCTCCCGCTGTGCGTCGTCGGGCCAGACGAGGTCGATGTCGGAGCGCAGCACCGGCACGTCGCTCGACCGCAGCTCGGCCATGATCAGTCCCCGCACCTGCCGGTCGCTCCCGGCGAACCGCGCCTGCTTCGGGGCCCGCGGCCCGTCGTGCTCGGGGTAGCCGGCCGCCCGCCACGCGCACCGGTCGGCGATCGGGCAGGCGTCGCACGCGGGGGAGCGGGCGACGCAGACGAGCGCACCGAGCTCCATCGCCGCGGCGTTCGTCGCGGCGGCGTCGGCACGGTCCGCCGGCAGCACCGACTCCATGAGCGGCAGGTCCTGCTTCGCCTTCGCGGGGCCCGGCTCGGCGTGGCCGAGGACCGCGCGGGCGAGCACCCGGCGGACGTTGACGTCGACGACCGGGTGCCGGTCGCCGTACGCGAAGACCGCCACCGCCCGCGCGGTGTAGTCGCCGATCCCGGGGAGTGCGAGCAGGGCGTCGACGTCGCGCGGGACGACGTTGTCGTGCCGCTCGGCGATCGCCGTCGCGGCCGCGTGGAGCGCGAGGGCGCGCCGCGGGTAGCCGAGCCGGTCCCAGGCGCGCACCGCGTCCGCCGGGGGTGACGCCGCGAGGTCCGCAGGGGTCGGCCAGCGGGTGAGCCACGCCTCCAGTCGGGGGACCACCCGCGCCACCTGCGTCTGCTGCAGCATGATCTCGCTCACCAACGTTCCCCAGGCGGGGAAGCCTGGGCGGCGCCAGGGGAGGTCCCGCGCCTCGGCGCGGAACCAGGCGACGAGTGGGGTGGCGAGGTCGGGGCGGGTCACGCCCGTCGTGTCGTCCACAGACGGCCGGGAGGCTGCGCTCGCGTTCACCACGACAGCCTACGGTGGGTGCATGGCACGCTGGGCACCGCAGGAGACCGACACGATGGCTGCGATCGCGGGCGAGGTGATCGCGCAGGTCGGGACGAACCGCACCGTCGTCGGCATCGACGGGCAGGAGGGCACCGACCTCGAGCGCGTCGCCGCCGCACTGGTCACGGGCTTCCAGCAGCACGGCGTCTCCGCGATGGCCGCGGCCGCTCCGTCGCCCGATGCGGACGTCCTGCGCTCGGACGTCGTCACGCCGTTCCGGACGACGGGTGCGGGCGAGGGCGTCCTGGTCGTGCACGGACAGGGGCTCCTCGCAGCGGGCGCCCGGGGCCTCTGGCGCTGGTCGCTGTGGGTCGAGCAGGAGGCCGGCCGTCTCGAGCGTCGTGCCGACGTGAAGATCGCCGCGTCCGCGGTGCTCGACGTCACCGACCCGGAGCACCCCCGTCGCGAGTGGAACGACGCCTGCTGACGCAGGAGGTTCCGACGCGGTCTCCCGCGCCCGCTCCGGTGCGGGCGGCGCTGGTACCCTCGTCCGGTGCTCGCTACCGCGCCTGACGGCATCCTCCTCGTCGACAAGCCGCAGGGCATCTCCAGCCACCGGGTCGTCTCGATCGCACGACGGCGGCTCGGGCTGAAGAAGATCGGGCACGCGGGCACCCTCGACCCGATGGCGACGGGGCTCCTGCTGCTCGGCGCCGGTCCCTCGACCCGGTTGCTCACGCACCTGGTCGGTCTCGGCAAGACCTACACCGCGACGATCCGGCTCGGCATCGGCACGGACTCGGACGACGCCGACGGCACGCCGACCTCCGTGACGGGCGTCCTCGACGCCGACGTGTCCGAGGACGCGGTCGAGCGGGCGGTCGCCGCCCAGCGGGGCGTCATCGACCAGGTGCCGTCGACCGTCAGCGCGATCAAGGTCGACGGCCGTCGGGCGTACGACCTCGCGCGGAAGGGCGAGGAGGTCGTGCTGCGCTCGCGCACGGTGACCGTGTCGCGCTTCGACGTCACCGGTCGGACCGACCACACGATCACGGTGGACGGCACCGAGGTGACCGTGGTCGACCTCGACGTGGTCGTCGACTGCTCGTCGGGCACCTACGTCCGCGCTCTCGCCCGTGACGTCGGGGCCGCGCTCGGCACCGGCGCCCACCTCGTCGCGCTCCGGCGCACGGCCGTCGGGCCGTTCGACGTGACGGACGCGGTCGACCTCGAGGACGACGACGTCGACGTCGCCGGGGCGCTCCAGCGACCGGCCGACGTCGCCCGGCGGCTGTTCGACGTCGTGATGCTCGACGCGGCGGCCGCGAAGGACCTGACCGACGGCAAGCGGGTGGCGGCCGACCACCCGGACAGCGACGGTCCGGTGGCCGCGGTCGCGGAGGGCGGGGACCGCCTCGTGGGCCTCGTCTCCGTCCGACGCGGACTCCTCCGGGTCATCACCAACTTCCCGGCGCCGTCCGTGCCGGGGCCGAGCGCAGGGACAGACGCGTGATCGAGTGGTTCATGTGGGTGCAGCTCACCGTCGCCGTGGTGGCCGGGCTGTTCGCCGTGGTCGTCGGGCTGATCGGGTGGAAGCCGAACGACTACACGGTCGGCTCGCTCGCGCTCATCGAGCTGCTGCTCGTCGCACAGGGCGTGGTCTCGCTCGTCCTCCCCGCGGTCGGCAGCCCGCCGCAGGGCAACGGACTCGAGTTCGGCGTGTACGCGGTGTCGGTGCTCCTGGTGCCGCCCGCCGCGATCCTCTGGGCGCTCGTCGACCGCACGCGGTGGAGCACGGTGGTCCTCGGTGCCGGGGCGTTCACCGTCGCGGTGATGGTCTACCGGATGTACCAGATCTGGTTCGCACTGAACTGACCCGGGGTCGCTACGGCCGCCCGTGCGTGACGACTCCGGCGTCCGCGGGCGTCGTCGGCCGTCGGTAGACTCGACGCCGTGGTGAACAGATCCTCCCTCGCGACCGGCGTCGGCCGGGTCCTCATCGCCGTGTACGGCATCCTCGCCCTGGCGGCGACCGGGCGGAGCGTCGTCCAGATCATCGAGAAGTTCTCGTTCGCACCGTTCGCCTACACGCTCAGCGCGGTGGCGGCCGTCGTCTACATCGTCGCGATGATCGCGCTCATCGTGCCCGGGCGGGCGTGGTACCGCGTGGCCTGCGTGACGATCGGCTTCGAGATGGCGGGGGTCCTCGTCGTCGGCACGTTGTCCCTGGTCGACCGGCAGCTGTTCCCGGACGACACCGTCTGGTCGTACTACGGCCTCGGGTACGTCTTCGCGCCGCTCGTGCTGCCGATCGCCGGCCTGTGGTGGCTGCGCAAGCACCACCGCGCTGCCGCCGCGGAGCCGACGCACGCCACCGTCACGGCCGGCGAGTAGGGGCGGGGCCGTGCAGTTCTACGACGACATCGCCGACGTGGCGCAGGGCTTCGGTCCGAGCGCGGTGACGATCGGCAAGTTCGACGGTGTGCACGTCGGTCACCGTGCGGTCATCGCGCACCTCGAACGGGCCGCCCGCGAACACGACCTGGTGTCGACCGTCGTGACCTTCGACCGGCACCCGCTGAGCGTCATCGACCCGGACCGCGTGCCGCCGGCGCTCACGAGCACGGCGCAGCGGCGGGAGCTGCTCGAGGGCATCGGCGTCGACGCGATGCTGCTGCTGCGCTTCGACCAGGACCTGCAGTCCCGGGCACCCGAGGCGTTCGTCTCCGAGATCCTCGTCGACACCCTGCACGCCGAACTCGTGTTCGTCGGCAGCGACTTCCGCTTCGGTGCACGCGGCGCCGGCGACGTCGCCCTGCTGCGGCGGCTGGGCGAGCAGCACGGCTTCCGGGTCGAGCTCATCGACGACGTGGACCTGCGTGATGACGTCCGGGCGGCCGACGAACGGCGGGTGTCCTCCACCTGGATCCGCGAGCTCCTCGGTGACGGGCGTGTGGCCGAGGCCGCGCGACTGCTCGGTCGCGAGCACGCGGTGCGGAGCACGGTCGTGCACGGCAACCAGCGCGGCCGGGCCATGGGGTACCCGACGGCGAACCTCGACCCGGCGTGCGAGGGGTTCGTCCCCGCCGACGGTGTGTACGCCGCACGCGTGCTGCACGACGGCACGGTCTACCCGGCTGCCGTGTCGGTCGGCAACAACCCGACGTTCGAGGGTGTGCCGGCGAAGCAGATCGAGGCGCACCTGCTCGACGTCGACATCGACCTGTACGACGACACCATCTCGGTGCTGTTCGTCTCGTACGTCCGGGGCATGGTGGCCTTCTCGTCGATGGACGAACTCGCGGCGCAGATGCGGCAGGACGACCTGGACATCCGGCTGCTGCTCGGGATGGCTGCGCCGGTCCAGTAGCACCCGCCGCACGACCGAAGGCACCTCGCGCCACGTGTTCACGTGGTGCCAGGTGCCTTCCGTCGTGCGGGAGCGGATCGGACCGCGCTGCGCTGCTGCCGGGTCAGCCGCCGAGCGCGTCCAGCCAGATCTTGCGCGCGTCGAGGGCTTCCTGGGCCTCCTTGATCTTGCGCGCATCGCCCGATGCCTGCGCGGCCTCGAGCTCCGACTGCAGCTTGCCGATGGCGTCCTCGAGCTGGCTCGCGAGCCCCGTCTGCCGGGCCTTGCGCTCCGGGTCGGATGCCTTCCAGTGCTCGTCCTCGAGGCTGCGCACGTGGTCCTCGACGGCGCGGAGCCGGTCCTCGATGCGACGGACGTCGCCACGCGGGACCTTCCCGATCTCGTCCCAGCGACGCTGGATGTCCGTCAGGGTGCGACGGGCAGCGACCCGGTCCCGCTGCTGCAGGAGCGGCTCGGCCTCGGTGATGAGGGCCTGCTTCGCGACGAGGTTGGCGGAGTACTCCTCGTTCTCCACCGCGACCTCGGCGTGACGCTGTTCGAACAGGACGTCACCCGCGGCCTTGAACCGGGCCCAGAGGGCGTCGTCGTGGCGCTTGCCGGCGCGACCGGCACGCTTCCAGTCGTCGAGCAGTTCCCGGTAGGCGGGGATGCCGTCGGACCCACGGGTCGACAGCGCCTCGGCCTGCTGGACGAGCTCCTGCTTGCGGTTGCGGGCGTCGCGGTGCTGCGCGTCGAGTTCCGAGTAGAACGCACGGCGGTGCTGGTCGACGGTCGAGCGCGCCGCGCGGAACCGCTTCCAGAGCTCGTTCGCCTCGTTCTTCGGGAGGCGCGGGCCGTCGTGCTGGTGCTGCTGCCAACGGGCGAACACGTCGTCGAGCTGCGCGGTGATCTGCTTCCACTGCGCACGCGCCGGGTCGACGGCGGCGAGGGACTCGGCCTCGTCCACCAGTGCCGCGCGGTACGCGAGCGCGTCGGTGAGCGCCTGCTGGGCCTGGGCGGCCTGTTCCTGCGTGAGCGAGCCGAGCTGCTCGGACAGGGCGGCCACGCGCTTCTCGAGCGACTGCAGGTCGCCGACCACGCGGGCCTCCGACACCTGCGTGCGGAGGTGCTCCACGGTGCGGGCGACGTCGTTCGCCGAGGCGCCGCGCTGCACACGCTGCTCGGCGATCTTCACCTGCCCCTCGAGGTCGGCGTACTTGCGCGCGAAGTACGCGAGGGCCTCGTCCGGGGTGGCGTCGGGGTACTCACCGACCGCCTTCTCGGTGTCCTCGTACCGGACGTACACCGTCCCGTTCTCGTCGACCCGGCCCCAGGTCGTTGCTTCGTCAGGTCCCACAGGTCTCGCCTCGATCGTGGTAGTGCATCGCCGACGTCCCCGTCGGCACGGTCAGGTCGTCAGCCTATTGCACAGGAGGGCGGTCGGGACCAGCGGCGCGTGCGGCCTGTGGACGACGCGCCGACGACCGGGGTGCTAGTCGGCCTTCCGGATGGTCGCACCGGTGATCGTGGTCGCGACCTCCGGCTCCCCGGTCCCGTCCGAGCCCGCCGACCGGATGCCCTTCGAGGTGATCCGCGACTCGAGGTCGTCGAGTCCGCTGGTGACCTTGCCGACGACGGTGTACCCGCCGGTCGACCCGTCGAGGGTGGTGTCCCCGTAGACGATGAAGAACTGGGTGGACTGTGAGTACGGCGACGCGCCTCGGGCGATCGCCAGCGTGCCCGCCGGGTACTCCCCGTCGCTCGGCACGTTCTCGAGCGGCCCGTACTCGAACCCGGCGTCGCCCGTGCCGTCGCCGTTCGCCGAGCCGCACTGGAGGAACCGGAAGCCCTTGCTGTCGGCGAGCCGGTGGCAGGTGGTGTCCCGGTAGAACTGCTTGCGGATGAGGTCGATCTCGACGCTCGCCGCCTGCGGGGCCGCCGCGCCGTCGAGCTCGATCCCCAGTCGGACGTCCTCGTTCAGGGTGAGCGTGCCGGTCCAGCGCTTCCCATCGGCGATGTCCTTGCTCGGCACCTCTCCCGTGTTGCCGGCCGTGGCGCTGGCGGAGGGCGTGGGCGTCGAGGTGGCCGACGCGGACGCATCGGTGTCGCGGGGGGCCTGCGCACCGGCGAACGCCAACTGCGACCCGGTCGCGAGGGCGGCGACGAGCACGAGCACACCGACCCCGACCACGTCGTCCCGCCGACGACGGCGACGCTGCCGCTCGTGCAGGCCCTGACGGGCCTGGTACAGACGGAGACGCTCACGCGCCTCACGGTTGTCACGCGCCTGGTTCTTCGGTGCCACGGTGCTGATCGGACCTCTCGTCGACTGTGCCGACGAGCGTAGCGGAACCGGTCGTGCGCCCGGCCGGGAGGCACGCGGCAGGTCGGTGGGTCGGCCTACGATCGACACATGGCAGCGGACAGATCGGGCATGCGTGCGCCCACCACCGGCGGTCGCGCCGGGCTGGCGCAGGGTTCCGTCCCGCTCGCGGTGCGGATGCGTCCGACCAGCCTCGACGAGGTCGCCGGGCAGCAGCACCTGCTCGGCCGGGGGAGTCCGCTCGTGCAGCTCGCCACGGGGACGCGCGAGAACCCCGGCGGGGTCTCCGTGATCCTCTGGGGACCGCCCGGCACCGGCAAGACGACGCTCGCGCAGGCCATCGCGCGGCAGTCCGGTCGCGAGTTCGTCGAGCTCTCCGCCGTCACCGCCGGTGTGAAGGACGTGCGCGAGGTGATGGAGAAGGCACTCACCCACCGCGACCTCTACGGGTCGACCACGGTGCTCTTCCTCGACGAGATCCACCGCTTCAGCAAGGCCCAGCAGGACGCCCTGCTGCCGGGCGTCGAGAACGGCTGGGTGATCCTCATCGCGGCGACGACCGAGAACCCGTCGTTCTCCGTCATCTCGCCGCTGCTGTCCCGCTCGCTCCTGCTCACCCTGCAGCCCCTGACCGACGAGGACCTCGGCATGCTCGTCGACCGCGCGGTCGAGGACCCCCGCGGCCTCGGCGGGTCCGTGGTGCTCGGCGACGACGCACGCTCGGCGATCGTCCGGCTCTCCTCCGGGGACGCCCGCCGCGCACTCACCGCCCTCGAGGCCGCCGCGTCGTCGGCCGTCGCCGCCAGCGCCGGCGACCCGGAGGACGACGACGAGGACGGCGACGCGCCGCTCGACGGCGTCGAGACGGTTCCGCTGGTCGACGCGGACACGGTCGCCGCGGCCGTGGACCGCGCCCTGCTGCGCTACGACCGGCAGGGCGACGAGCACTACGACGTCATCAGCGCGTTCATCAAGTCCGTGCGGGGGAGCGACGTCGACGCGGCGCTGCACTACCTCGCGCGCATGATCGAGGCCGGCGAGGACCCGCGGTTCATCGCGAGGCGGATCATCATCTCGGCGTCGGAGGACATCGGGATGGCCGATCCGCAGGCCCTGCCGATCGCGGTCGCGGCGGCGCAGGCCGTGCAGCTCATCGGGATGCCCGAGGGGCGCATCCCCCTGGCGGAGGCCGTGGTGTACCTGGCGACGGCGCCGAAGTCGAACGCCGCGTACAACGGCGTGAACACCGCGATCGCCGACGTCCGTGCCGGGCGGATGGGCGTGGTGCCGACGCACCTGCGGGACGCGCACTACCCGGGAGCCAAGCGCCTCGGCCACGGCAAGGGCTACGTGTACTCGCACGACGCCGAGCACGGCGTGGCGCGGCAGCAGTACCTGCCCGACGTGCTCGAGGGCACCGAGTACTACGCCCCGACCGGCAACGGCTTCGAGCGCGAGCTCGGCCCGCGGGTCGAGCGGCTCCGGAAGATCACCCGCGGCGAGTAGGTCCCCACCCGAGATCCTGCTACCATTGCCGAGCCTACGTCCTGGTCCTCGTGTGCGGCTGCGCCGAGGACACAGTCCCACTCCGGTGGGACGGGGGCAGAGGTTCGGACTGTAGCCGTCCGATCCCACAGGCTCATCCCTCTGGATCCCGTCGCCGGGACCGCGCGTACTCGTGCGCACGGTGCCCGTCGAGTCATTCAGTTCAGACAGAGAAAAGGACCCTGTGTCTACCAAGTCACGCACCCGCAGCAAGACCCGCCTCTCGCGCGCGCTCGGCATCCCGCTGACGCCGAAGGCGGCCCGCTACCTCGAGAAGCGCCCCTACGGCCCCGGTGAGCACGGCCGCACCCGCCGTCGTGCGGACAGCGACTACGCCGTCCGTCTCCGTGAGAAGCAGCGTCTGCGCGCCCAGTACGGCATCCGCGAGAAGCAGCTCCGCATCGTCTTCGAAGAGGCCCGCAAGACGAAGGGCCTGACCGGTGAGAACCTGGTCGAGCTCCTCGAGCAGCGCCTCGACGCCCTCGTGCTCCGTGCCGGCTTCGCCCGCACCACCGCGCAGGCGCGCCAGCTG
The DNA here is from genome assembly GCF_040685235.1 of Curtobacterium sp. NPDC089185. Lineage (NCBI taxonomy): Bacteria > Bacillati > Actinomycetota > Actinomycetes > Micrococcales > Microbacteriaceae > Curtobacterium > Curtobacterium sp. NPDC089185. The sequence goes on from NZ_JBFBHK010000006.1 coordinate 192,601, forward strand.
ATCGTGCACCGTCACATCCTGGTCGACGGCAAGCTCGTCGACCGCCCCTCCTTCCGCGTGAAGGAGGGCCAGATGATCCACGTCAAGCAGCGCTCCGAGTCCCTCGAGCCCCTCCAGGTCGCCGCCGCCGGTGGTCACCTCGAGGTCCTGCCGAAGGTCCCGGGCTACCTCGAGGTCGAGATCGAGAAGCTCCAGGCCCGCCTGGTCCGTCGCCCGAAGCGCGCCGAGGTCCCCGTGACCTGTGAAGTGCAGCTCGTCGTCGAGTACTACGCAGCTCGCTGATCGTCCGATCACCCCGAACGGCGGGTCGTCCTCTCAGGAGGGCGGCCCGCCGTTCCGCGTTCCCGGAGTCGTCGCGCCACTACACTCGTCTGGGCACGCACCGCCAGCGTGCGCGAGCAGGGGAGGCACCGTGAAGCAGCTGTTCTTCGTCGCCGTCGGCATCGTGATCGGCTTCGCCGCAGCGCACCGGATCGCGAACACCCCGGGCGGGGCACGCTTCTTCGCGGACGTCAACGACCGGACGAAGGCCTTCACCGGCGCGGTCGCCGACGGGTACCGCTCGCGCGAGGCCGAACTCCGCACCGACAGCTGACCACCGCGTCACCCACGCTCCACGCACTCCCGCCGACCTGAATCAGGAAGCACCATGCAGACCGCAGAGATCCGCCGCCGTTGGCTCCAGTTCTTCGGTGACCGCGGACACACCGTCGTCCCGTCCGCGTCCCTCGTCTCCGACGACCCGTCGCTCCTCTTCACGGTCGCCGGCATGGTCCCCTTCATCCCGTACCTCACCGGGCTCGTCCCGTCGCCGTACCCCCGGGCGACCAGCGTGCAGAAGTGCATCCGCACCAACGACATCGAAGAGGTCGGCAAGACCCCGCGGCACGGCACGTTCTTCCAGATGAACGGCAACTTCTCGTTCGGTGACTACTTCAAGGAGCAGGCGATCCAGTACGCCTGGGAGCTCCTCACCACCCCCGAGTCGGACGGCGGACTCGGGTTCTCGCCCGACGACCTGTGGGTCACCGTGTACGAGGACGACGACGAGGCGATCGCGTTCTGGAAGGCGCACTCCTCGCTCCCCGACGAGCGCATCCAGCGCCTCGGCAAGGACACCAACTACTGGTCCACCGGACAGCCCGGCCCCGCCGGCCCCTGCTCGGAGATCTTCTTCGACCGTGGCCCCGCGTACGGCATCGACGGCGGCCCGGCGACCGACGACGACCGCTACGTGGAGATCTGGAACCTGGTCTTCATGCAGTACCAGATCCAGAACGTGCGGTCGAAGGTCGACTTCGACATCACCGGCGACCTGCCCAACCAGAACATCGACACCGGCATGGGGCTCGAGCGCGTCGCGTTCATCAAGCAGGGCGTCGACAACATGTACGAGATCGACCAGGTCCGTCCGGTCCTCGACCGCGCCGCGGCGATCTCGGGTCGCGAGTACGGCGCCGTGCACGAGGACGACGTCCGCATGCGGGTGATCGCCGACCACGTGCGGTCCTCGCTCATGCTCGTCGCCGACGGCGTGACCCCGTCCAACGAGGGCCGCGGCTACATCCTCCGCCGTCTGCTCCGGCGCACCGTCCGGGCGATGCGACTGCTCGGTGTCGAGGGCGCCACCTTCCCGGAGCTGTTCCCCGCCTCCCGCGACGCGATGCAGGGCGCGTACCCCGAGGTCGCCGAGCAGTACGACCGGATCGCCCGGATCGTCTACGCGGAGGAGGAGACCTTCCTCCGCACGCTCGCGCAGGGCACGACGATCCTCGACGTCGCGGTCGAGCGCGCCAAGCAGGACGGCGCCCCGTCGATCGGCGGCGACACGGCGTTCCTGCTCCACGACACGTTCGGCTTCCCGATCGACCTCACCATGGAGATGGCGGAGGAGGCCGGGGTCCAGGTGGACCGCGGTGCCTTCGAGACGCTCATGTCCGAGCAGCGCGCCCGCGCCAAGGCGGACGCGAAGAGCAAGAAGACCGCCCTCGCCGACCTCAGCGTCTACAGCGCCTTCCGCGCCGCGGGCGAGACCGTGTTCCTCGGCTACGACGCACTCGAGGCGGAGTCCGCGGTCCTCGGCATCATCGTCGACGGCGTCAGCGTGGACCGTGCGGTCGTCGGCGACATCGCCGAGGTGATCCTCGGTGAGACGTCGCTGTACGCCGAGTCCGGCGGCCAGGACGCCGACCAGGGCTCGATCGTCGGCAACGGCTTCGACCTCGAGGTCCTCGACGTGCAGCGCCCGGTCGCCGGGCTGTGGAGCCACACGGTCCAGGTGCGCTCGGGCGAGGTCGGGGTCGGTGACGCCGCCACGACGGTGGTCGACGCGGAGTACCGCCGCGGCGCCACGCAGGCGCACTCCGCCACGCACCTCGTCAACGCGGCCCTGCGCGACGTGCTCGGCCCGGAGGCGCTGCAGGCCGGCTCCTACAACAAGTCGGGCTACATGCGGCTCGACTTCTCGTGGTCGCAGCCGGTGTCCGGCGCGACCCGGTCCGAGATCGAGGAGGTCGTGAACGCCGCGATCCGCTCCGACCTGGCCGTGCAGACCCGCGTGCTGCCGCTCGACGAGGCGAAGGCGCTCGGTGCGCAGGCCCTGTTCGGCGAGAAGTACGGCGCCGAGGTCCGCATGGTCGACATCGGTGGCCCGTGGTCGCGCGAGCTGTGCGGTGGCACCCACGTCGCCACGAGCGCGCAGGTCGGGCTCGTCAACCTGGTGGGGGAGTCCAGCGTCGGCTCGACGAACCGCCGCGTCGAGGCCCTCGTCGGGCTCGAGGGATTCCGCGACCTGGCGGTCGAGCGGACCATCGTCTCGCAGCTCTCGAGTGCGCTGAAGGCGCCGCGTGAAGACCTGCCGACGCGCGTGCAGGGCCTGATGGAGGACCTCCGCACCGCCCAGAAGCGCATCGCCGAGTTCGAGTCGGCCAACCTGCAGCAGCGGGTGCCGACCATCGCCCGGCAGGCGTCGACCGTGGGCACGACGACCGTCGTCGCGGAGACCGTCGACGGCCTGCAGTCCGGCGACGACCTTCGCTCGCTCGCCACCGGTGTGCGTGGACAGCTCGGCGACGGCGCCGCGGTCGTCGTGCTCGGCTCGGTCATCGGCGGCAAGCCGGTCGTCATCGTCGCGACCAACGACGCCGCTCGGGCCGCCGGCGTGCAGGCCGGGCCGCTCGCGAAGGAGGCGGCCGGTGTCCTCGGCGGCGGCGGCGGTGGCAAGCCGGACCTCGCCCAGGGCGGCGGGACCGACGCGGCCGCGCTCCCGGCGGCACTGCGTGCCGTGACGGCGCGCCTGGCGGGCTGACCGTGGGCATCCGCCCGGGGCGCCGGCTCGGCATCGACGTCGGGCGCGCCCGGATCGGGGTCGCCGTCTGCGACCGGGACGGCCTGCTGGCCACCCCGGTCGAGACGGTGCCCCGCGCCGAGGCCACCGACGTGCGCCGGATCCTCGAGCTCGCCGAGGAGTACGACGTGCTCGAGCTCGTCGTCGGGCTGCCGCTGTCGATGTCGGGCGACGACACCCCCTCGACGGCGGACGCCCGGGCCTTCGCCGAGCGCCTGGCCGCGCACCGACCCGTCCGGCTGGTCGACGAGCGGCTCTCGACGGTGACGGCGCAGCGCGGGCTGCACCAGGCGGGTCGGAACACGAAGAAGTCCCGGGCCGTGATCGACCAAGCGGCCGCTGTTATCATCTTGCAACACGCGCTCGACCACGAGCGAGCGTCCAGCGCCGCACCCGGCGCCACGCTCCCCTGACCGACCGGCCCCGGAGCGGGTCGCGAGACCGTCGTTCCCGGACCGACGGGGCACAGGTGGAGCCCCCGACCCGAGAGACCGAGGATCCCGTGGCAGACGACCTGGACTGGAACGCGATCATCGCGCCCGGCAACGACGCCGAGCGGCGACGCCGCGACCCCGACGGTCCGCCCGCGGACGAGCGCCCGCAGTCCCGCAGGGCCGCCCGTGCCGCCGAAGCAGCCGCGGCCGAGGAAGCGGCCGCCCGTGCGACGGCGGACCGTGCGACCGCGGCAGAGCCGACCGCGGACCGTGCGACCGCGGCAGAGCCGACCGCGACCGGACGCCGAGAGCGTCCGTCCTCGCCCGCCGACGCGCCGGTCGCCGTCGACCACGACGAGCTCCACCCCGAGGTCCAGGCGCTCCTGACCGGCGAGATCCCCCGCGACGCAGCGGCGGGCGGCGGTGTCCGGGACGGCGACGGGTCCGACGGACGCAGCCACGGCGGTGGCGGCGCGGGAGACGGCGGACGCGGGCGGCGTGGCGGCGGCGGGCGGTCCTCCCGTCCGCCGCGTGAGCCGCGGCCGCGGCGTCGTCGCGGTCCGCTCGTCGCGGGCATCGTGATCGTCGCGCTCGTGCTCGCGGCAGGCGTCGGCGCGTACGCGTTCGCGGCGCCCAAGATCCAGCAGCTCGCCGGCGCGTTCGGCGGGTCGCAGGAACCGGACGACTACCCGGGGTCCGGTTCGGGCAAGGTCACGATCACGATCAAGCAGGGCGACATCGGCGAGGACGTCGCGAAGACCCTGCAGCGCAGCGGCGTGGTGAAGAGCTCGCAGGTGTTCTACAAGCTCCTGCTCACCTCGCCGGACGTGCAGTTCCAGCCCGGTTCCTACGCGCTGAAGAAGGAGATGAGCTCGAAGGCCGCGCTCGCGGCGCTCAAGGACCGCGACAACCGCGTCCAGGCCTCGATCGTCATCCCCGAGGGGACCGCGTTGAAGGACATCGAGGCGGGCATGGTCTCGAAGGCCGGGCTGTCCGAGGCAGAGGTCTCGGCGGCCGCGAAGGACGTCGGCGCGTACGGCCTGCCGGCCAACGTGACGACGCTCGAGGGGTGGCTCTTCCCCGCGACCTACCCGATCAACCCGGGCTGGACGGCGAAGCAGTACTTCCAGTCGATGGTCGACACGATGAAGGAGCGCCTGGCCGCCGCCGGTGTCGCCGAGGCCGACCAGGAGCGTGTCGTCGTCTTCGCCTCGCTCGTGCAGAAGGAGGCGGGTCTGGCGGCCGACTACCCGAAGGTCGCGCGGGTGTTCCAGAACCGGCTCGACATCGACATGCCGCTGCAGTCCGACGCGACGGTCGCCTACGGCACCGGGAACACGCACACCGTGACGACGACCGACGCCGAGCGTGCGGACGCGGGGAACGAGTACAACACCTACGTGCACAAGGGGCTGCCGCCGGCGCCGATCTCGAACCCGGGCGACGTGGCCATCAAGGCGGTCACGCAGGAGGCCACCGGGAAGTGGCTGTACTTCGTCACCGTGAACCTGGAGACGGGCGAGACGGTGTTCTCGGACACGTACGCGCAGCACCAGGTTGCCGTCGCGCAGTTCCAGGCCTGGCTCCGCGCCCACCCCGACTACCAGTAGCCGACCCGCGTCGCACGGCGTGACGCTGTGGGAGGATGGTCGACATGCTTCGTTGGTTGACCGCTGGTGAGTCCCACGGACCCGAACTCGTCGCGATGCTCGAGGGCCTGCCGGCCGGCGTCCCGGTCTCGTTCGAGTCCATCCGCACCGACCTCGCTCGACGCAAGCTCGGCTACGGACGCGGCTCCCGCATGAAGTTCGAGCAGGACGAGCTGCACGTCTCCGGCGGTGTCCGGCACGGGTACTCCCTGGGCAGCCCGATCGCGATCCGCATCGGCAACACCGAGTGGCCGAAGTGGGTCGAGGTGATGAACCCCGAGCCCGTCGAGTCGACCGAGATGTCCCGCGGTCGGAGCGCGCCGCTCACCCGCCCCCGGCCCGGCCACGCCGACCTGGTCGGCATGCAGAAGTACGGGTTCGACGAGGCCCGCCCGATCCTCGAGCGCGCCTCCGCCCGGGAGACCGCCGCACGGGTGGCCCTCGGCGCGGTCGCGAAGTCGTTCCTCGCCGAGCTCGGCATCCGTTCCGTGGCGCACACGCTGCAGGTCGGCACCGTGCGGGTGCCCGACGGCACCGAGCTGCCGCTGCCCGAGGACGTCGACCGGCTCGACGAGGACCAGCTGCGCTGCGCCGACCCCGAGACCTCGGCGCGCATGGTCACCGAGGTCGAGGCAGCGAAGAAGGACGGCGACACGCTCGGCGGCGTCGTCGAGGTGCTCTTCTACGGCGTCCCGCCGGGGCTGGGCTCGCACGTGCAGTGGGACCGTCGCCTCGACGCACGGCTCGCCGCCGCGATCATGGGCATCCAGGCCATCAAGGGCGTCGAGGTCGGCGACGGCTTCGCGACCGCCGGACGCCGGGGGTCGGCCGCCCACGACGAGCTGTACCGCGAGGACGGCGAGATCGTCCGGACCAGTGACCGCGCCGGTGGGACCGAGGGCGGGATGTCGACGGGCACCGTCCTGCGGGTCCGTGCGGGCATGAAGCCGATCGCGACCGTGCCGCACGCCCTGCACACCATCGACGTCGCCACGGGCGAGGACGCCTCCGCGCACCACCAGCGCAGCGACGTGTGCGCCGTGCCGGCAGCCGGCGTGGTCGCCGAGGCGATGGTCGCCCTCGTGCTCGCGGACGCCGTGCTCGAGAAGTTCGGTGGGGACAGCCTCGTCGAGACGAAGCGCAACCTCGACGCGTACCTCGCGTCCATCCCGGAGACGCTGCGCTCCCGTCGGACCGACGCGACCGAGCCGTCCACCGCGTCGTGAGCGGTGCCGGCGGGGCGACGTCCGCCGACGGCGTGGGCGTCGACGCCCCCGTCGTCGTGATCGGCCCGATGGGCGCCGGGAAGTCGAGCGTCGGCAAGCGGGTCGCGAAGGCGCTGGGCGTGCCGTTCACCGACACCGACCGCGTCATCGCCCGCGAGCACGGCCCGATCCCCGGCATCTTCGCCGAGCGGGGCGAACCCGCGTTCCGCGAGCTCGAGGCGGCGGCCGTCCGGTCCGCCCTCGCCACGGCAGGCGTCATCGCCGTCGGCGGGGGAGCGGTGACCCACCCGGAGACGCGGGCGGCGCTCGTCGGCGCCCGGATCGTCCTGCTGACGGTGTCGCCCGAGGCCGTCGCCGCCCGGATCGCGGGGAGCGACCGTCCGCTGCTCGCGCAGGGCGGGCTCGACGCCTGGCAGACCATCGCCGACGAGCGTGCCGCCACCTACGCCGAACTCGCGCACGCGACCTTCGACACCTCGCGTCGACCCATGTCGCAGGTGGTCCGCGACGTCGTCGCCTGGGTCACGGGTCAGCAGGCCACCAGCGCCACCGGCACCGCCCGGGGCACCACCACCGGAGGGACACCGTGACCGCGTCGAACCTGCCCGAGGGCACCACCGAGATCCGCGTCGGCGGCGAGGACGGGTACGTCGTGGCCGTCGGGAACGGTCTGCTCGGCTCGGTCCCGGCGCTGCTCGGGCCCCGCGTGGCGAAGGTCCTCATCGTGCACGCCCCGACCCTCGGCGCGCGGGCGAACGACCTGCGGGCCGTCCTCGTCGAGGCCGGTCTCGACGCGCTCATCGCCGAGGTGCCGGACGCCGAGGCCGCGAAGCGCGTCGAGGTCGCCGCGTTCTGCTGGCAGGTCATGGGCCAGGCCGACTTCACCCGTACCGACGCCGTCATCGGGCTCGGTGGCGGCGCCGTCACCGACCTCGCCGGGTTCGTCGCCGCCACGTGGTTGCGCGGCGTCGCCTTCGTGGCGATCCCGACCAGCGTGCTCGGCATGGTCGACGCCAGCGTGGGCGGGAAGACCGGGATCAACACCAACGAGGGGAAGAACCTCGTCGGGGCGTTCCACCACCCGCGCGCCGTCGTGGCCGACCTCGACCTGGTCCGCACCCTGCCCCGGAACGACGTGCTGACCGGGTTCGCCGAGATCGTCAAGGCGGGGTTCATCGCCGTGCCGGAGATCCTCGACGTGATCGAGGCCGACGTCACCCGGGTGACCGACCCGACGACACCCGAGTTCCGGCGTGTGGTGGAGCTCGCGATCGCCCTGAAGGCCGAGGTCGTCGCGGACGACTTCACCGAGCAGGGCCGCCGCGAGATCCTGAACTACGGCCACACGCTCGGCCACGCCATCGAGCACGCCGAGCGCTACCAGTGGCGGCACGGCGCGGCGGTCTCCGTCGGGATGGTCTTCGCGGCGGAGCTCGCACGGCTCAGCGGGCACCTGGACGACGCGACCGTGGACCGGCACCGCTCGATCCTCGAGTCGCTCGAGCTGCCCACCACCTACGGGCTCGGCCGCTGGGATGGCCTGCTCGCCACCATGCGCCGGGACAAGAAGGCGCGTGCCGGCATGCTCCGCTTCATCATCCTCGACGGTGTCGGCAAGCCGGTCACGCTCGAGGGGCCGGAGGACCACCTGCTCTTCACGGCGTACCAGGAGGTCGGCGTCTAGCCGGTACCGCCGCCCGGGTCGCCGGAGCTCGCGCAGGGTCACCGCAGCTTGCGCAGGGTTCGGCGCCACCACCACTTCACGTGCATGGACACGGTGATGATGTTGGTGCGGCGGAACTCGGCCCACTCCTCGAGGGTCGCGCCGTTGCGGAAGGCGCGACGGGCGTGTTCGTCGGTCGGGACGATGATCGGTCGTCGGAACTTCACGGGTACTCCTCCGGTTTGACGGGTTCGACGGGTTCGACGGCCTGGGACAGCTCGCTGGCCAACTCGCGATCGTCCTCCGGTGCCCACCGTAGGGTCGCGATGCTCCTGAGCACAGACCGCGAGATGTCGTATCCGCGGTCGCCGGGATGGAGTTGTGCTGCCCAGACGATCCGGGTCCAGGCGTGGGTCCGTTCACTCGACTGTCGAGTCCGCTTCGCCGCGTTCCAGGTCATCACCGCCGCGAAGATCGCGGCGGCCGCGGCGATGGTCGCGGTGATCAGTGCTGTGTCCATGCCACGAGCGTGGCGCGCTGGACGCGACCGCCTGCACGCGGCGGGCCGACCTGTGGAACGCAGCCCGCGCCTCCCGGCTGTGCAGGAGCGGGGTGCCCCGCAGGCCGGGGGAGCAGACTGGTCCGGTGCCCACCCCGCCCCGCCTGAGCGACCTCGGCCGGCAGGACGTCGACGCCGGCAGCCTGCGCTCCCGAGCCCGCCGCTTCGCCGAGCTGCTCGCCATCGCCCGTCGCCACGAACTCCTGCCCTTCCGCCGACTCGACTTCTCGCGGGACCCGGAGACCGCGGACCTGCGCCGCAGGCAGGCGGACCACCTGCGCATGGCGCTCGAGGAGGCCGGCGGCGGCTTCGTGAAGATGGGCCAGCTGCTCTCCACGCGGGACGACCTGCTGCCCGAGGAGTGGACCGACGGGCTCGTCGACCTGCAGCGCAGCGTCCGGCCGGCCGACCCCGCGGCGGTCGTGGCGTTGCTCGAGGAGGAGCTCGGCGCGCCGGTCGACGAGGTCTTCGCGACGTTCGACCCGGAGCCGGTCGCGGCCGCGTCCATCGCGCAGGTCCACCGCGCGACCCTGCGCGACGGCTCCGTGGTGGCGGTCAAGGTGCAGCGACCCGGCATCGACGTGGCGGTGCGCCGCGACGTCGACATCGCGCTCCGTGTCGTCCGGTTCCTGGCACGGACCAGCACCGAGGCACGGCAGGTCGGCGTCACCGACGTCGCCCGGCAGTACGCCGACGACCTCGTCCGTCAGGTCGACTTCACGGCCGAGATGCGGAACCTCACGGCGCTCCGAGCCGCGCAGATCCGGAGCGCGCGACCCGACGCGGTCGCGTTCCCCGAGCCGCACCGCGAGCTGTCCGGACGCCGGGTGATGGTGATGGAGTTCCTCGAGGGGGAGACGCTCAGCGCCCTCCGCGCCGCGGGGACCGGGCAGGACCTCGACACGCCGATGCGGGCGGTGCTCGACGCGTTCCTCCGGCAGGTCGTGTTCGACGGGATCTACCACGCCGACCTGCACCCGGGGAACGTCGTGCTGCTGCCCGACGGTCGGCCGGCGCTCATCGACTTCGGGTCGGTCGGGCGCCTCGACCCCGGCCTGCGCTCGACGGTGCAGGACCTGCTCGCCGGGTACATCCAGGACGACACCGAGCGGATCGCCGACGCGGTGATGCGGATGGCTCCCGTGCGCGACGTCGAGGACGAGCCGGACTTCCGGCGCGACATCGCGGCGTTCGTGGCCGACGAGCTCGGCCCGGGCGCGCGCATCGGCGTCGAGACCGTGGACGACGCCGTCGCGGTGTTCGGCCGGTACCGGCTGAAGCCCCCGCCGGACTTCGTCGCCGCCGCACGCGCGCTGGCGATCTTCGAGGGGACCCTCCGGAGCCTCGCGCCGTCCTTCGACCTGCTCGAGGAGTCCCGCGACCTGGCCCGACGGCAGATCCGGGACCAGCTCCGGCCCCGGGCCGTCCGGGACCTCGCGCTGCGGGAACTCTTCGGCGTGGTGTCGACCGTCCGGAAGCTCCCGCGGCGGATCGACCGGATCGGCGAGGCGATCGAGACCGGCAAGCTCACGGTCGCCATCCGGTTGTTCTCGGACCGCCGCGACCGCGAGGTCGTGTCCGGCCTGGTCCGCCGCGTGCTGCTCGTCCTGCTCGGTTCCGGCGCCGGCGTGCTGGCGATCGTGTACCTGGCGGCACCGGTCCGGCCGACCGCGGTGCTGTCGACCGGCGCCGCCGGGGGGATCCTCGGCGGGACGGCCGTGGTGCTCCTCGTCTGGGCGGCCGTCGACGCCTGGTGGGCGCGGCGACGACGCTGACCCGGTCGGCGCCTGGACGCCGGGGCGGCCGTGCGGTGGTGCCGCCGGGTCTGCTCCCGCCGGGCGCGCTCCCGCCGGGCGCGCTCCCGCCGGGCCCGCTGCCGCCGGTCCGCTACACTCGACGGGGCGTCGGCCCGGGGCACCTCCCCGCCGATGCCGGGACCGGACGCACGTCCGGGAGACCTTCACAACACCATCGAACGGAAGACCCATGGCGAGTACCACTGACATCAAGAACGGCGCCGTTCTCATCATCGACGGGCAGCTCTGGTCGGTCGTCGAGTTCCAGCACGTCAAGCCGGGCAAGGGCGGCGCGTTCGTCCGCACGAAGCTGAAGAACGTCGTCTCGGGCAAGGTCGTCGACCGCACCTTCAACGCCGGCGCGAAGATCGACACCGCGACCGTCGACCGCCGCGACTACCAGTACCTGTACCAGGACGGCGAGTCCTACGTGTTCATGGACACCGACACGTACGACCAGGTCCCCGTCTCGGAGACCGTCGTCGGCGACGCCAAGAACTTCCTGCTCGAGTCGGCGATGGTCACCATCGCGATGAACGAGGGCAACCCGCTCTACATCGAGCTGCCCACGTCGATCGTCACCGAGGTCGAGACCGAGCCGGGCCTCCAGGGCGACCGCTCCTCGGGTGGCACGAAGGACGCGACCATCATCGCGACCGGTCACCGCATCCAGGTCCCGCTCTACCTGGAGAACGGCACCACCGTGAAGATCGACACGCGCGACGGCAGCTTCCTCGGCCGCGTCAACAACTAGGCGACGCCGGATGAGTGCTCGTTCGAAGGCCCGCAAGCGCGCCCTCGACATGCTGTACGTGGCGGAGGTCCGCGAGCTGCCGATCGCGGACGTCCTCGCCACGGAGACGGTCCGTCACCTCGACCAGCCCGAGCGCGCCTCGAGCTGGGACTACGCGCGACAGATCGTCACCGGTGTCGACGACGACCGTGCGGCGATCGACCGGGTCATCGTCGAGCACGCGCAGGGCTGGTCCATCGCACGCATGCCCGTGCTCGACCGCTGCATCCTGCGGATGGGCGTCTGGGAGCTCCGGTACAACCCGGAGGTCCCGGACGCGGTCGCGATCGCCGAGGCGGTGGAGCTCGCCCAGTCGCTCTCGACGGACGACTCGGCCGGCTTCGTGAACGGGGTCCTCGGTGCCGTCGCCGGAGGCCGCGCTCCTTCGTCGAAGGCTGCCGACCACGGCGCCGCACCGTCCGGTCGGACGGTCGCAGGGGACCAGGAGTCCCGGTAGGGTTGACCACGTCAGCGTCCTTTAAGTCCGTCCGGTGAGGCGGGGAAGGAGGTCGGCGTGGGAACCAGAACGGTCCTGCAACAGCCCGACATCACGCGTGCTCTGACACGCATCGCGCACGAGATCCTCGAGACCAACCACGGGGCCTCGGACCTCGTGCTCCTGGGCATCCCGACACGGGGTACCGTCCTGGCCGAGCGGCTCGACCGCGTCCTGGCCGACATCGAACCCGAGTGGACCGTGGACCGCGACCAGCGGCTCGGCACGCTCGACGTGACGATGCACCGGGACGACCTCGGCCACGGCATCGGTCGTGCGCCGCACCGCACGACCATCCCGACGAGCGGCATCGACGGCAAGGTCGTCGTGCTCGTCGACGACGTGCTCTACTCCGGGCGGACGGTCCGGGCTGCCCTCGACGCCCTGCAGGGCATCGGGCGCCCGCGGGCGGTCCGGCTCGCGGTGCTCGTCGACCGCGGCCACCGGCAGCTGCCGATCCGCGCCGACCACGTCGGCAAGAACCTGCCGACCGCGTCCGACGAGCGGGTCACCCTCCGGCTGACGGAGACGGACGGCGCCGACGAGGTCGTGATCGAGCAGCCCGACCAGGCCGAGCGGCCCGAGCAGCCCGACCAGGCCGAGCGGCCCGAGCAGCCCGACCAGGCCGAGCGGCCCGACCAGCCCGAGCGGCAGCAGGGAGGTCACGCCTGATGCGCCACCTCCTCTCCACCGCCGACCTCTCCCGCACCGAGGCGATCCGCATCCTCGACGTCGCCGAGGAGATGGCCGAGGTCAACACCCGCGAGGTCCGGAAGCTCCCGGCGCTCCGCGGCAAGACCGTCGTGAACCTCTTCTTCGAGGACTCCACCCGCACCCGCATCTCGTTCGAGGCCGCCGCGAAGCGCCTCTCCGCGGACGTCATCAACTTCGCCGCGAAGGGGTCGAGCGTCTCGAAGGGCGAGTCGCTCAAGGACACCGTGCAGACCCTGGGCGCGATGGGCATCGACGGCATCGTGATGCGCCACCCGGCGTCGGGGGCCCCGCGGGTCCTCGCGGAGGCGGACTGGATCGACGTCCCCGTGGTGAACGCCGGCGACGGCACGCACGAGCACCCGACGCAGGCGCTGCTCGACGCCTTCACGATGCGCCGCCGGTTGCACGGGGGCGCCAGCCGCGGGCAGGGCCTCGACGGCGTGCGCGTGACGATCGTCGGCGACGTCCTGCACAGCCGCGTCGCACGGAGCAACGCGTGGCTGCTCCGCACGCTCGGCGCCGAGGTCACCTTCGCCGCGCCGCCCACGCTGCTGCCCGCCGTCGACCGGCCGTTCGGGGCCGCCGTGCACCACGACCTCGACGCGGCCCTCGCCGAGGACCCGGACGTCGTGATGCTCCTCCGCATCCAGCAGGAGCGGATGAACGACGCCTTCTTCCCGAACCCCCGCGAGTACACGCGGCACTTCGGGCTGACCGCCGCCCGCGCGGCCGCGCTGTCCGAGCGCACGCTGATCATGCACCCCGGGCCGATGAACCGCGGGCTCGAGATCGCCGGCGTGGCCGCCGACGACCCCCGCTCGACGGTGGTCGAGCAGGTCGCGAACGGCGTGTCGGTCCGCATGGCCGTGCTCTACCTCGCCCTGACCGGCGAGCACGAACCGAAGGAGTCCGTCGCATGACCGCCCACCTCATCCGCGGCGCGCAGCTGGTCGACGGCACGCGTGCCGACATCCGCCTGGAGGGACGGCGCATCGAAGCGGTCGGGTCCGGTCTCGACGTGGCCGGCGCCACGGTCGTCGACGCGGACGGGCTGATCGCCCTGCCCGGTCTCGTGGACCTCCACACCCACCTGCGCGAGCCCGGCGCCGAGGAGTCGGAGACGGTGCTCACCGGCTCACGCGCCGCGGCCGCCGGCGGCTTCACCGCCGTGAACGCGATGGCGAACTCCTCGCCCGTCGCCGACACGGCCGGGGTCGTCGAGCAGGTGCAGGCGCTCGGGGACGACGCCGGGTACGTCACGGTCCGACCCATCGGCGCGGTCTCGCAGGGGCTGCAGGGAACGCACCTGTCCGAGATCGGCGCGATGGCGACCAGCCGTGCGAAGGTGCGGGTGTTCTCGGACGACGGGTCCTGCGTCGCCGACCCGCTGCTCATGCGCCGGGCGCTCGAGTACATCAAGGGCTTCGGCGGGGTGCTCGCGCAGCACGCGCAGGAGCCCCGACTGACCGTCGGCGCGCAGATGAACGAGGGCCGGCTGTCGTCGGAACTCGGTCTGGCGGGTTGGCCGGCCGTCGCGGAGGAGGCGATCATCGCCCGTGACGTCCTGCTCGCCGACCACGTCGGGGCGCGGTTGCACGTCTGCCACGTCTCGACCGCCGGCAGCGTCGAGGTCATCCGGTGGGCGAAGTCCCGCGGGATCGACGTCACCGCCGAGGTCACGCCGCACCACCTCGTGCTCACCGAGGACCTCATCGCGGGAGTCGACGGCGCCCCCGGCTACGACGCCCGGTACAAGGTGAACCCGCCGCTGCGCTCGCGCGAGGACGTCGACGCCCTGCGCGCGGCCCTCGCCGACGGGACGATCGACATCGTCGCGACCGACCACGCCCCGCACACCGCCGAGGCGAAGTGCTGCGAGTGGCCGGCCGCCGCGAACGGCATGGTCGGGCTCGAGTCGGCGCTGAGCGTCGTGCACGCCGCGGTGGTCGACAGCGGGCAGCTGGGCTGGACCGACGTCGCCCGCGTGCTGTCCGAGGCACCCGCGCGCATCGGGCAGGTCGAGGGCCACGGTCGCGGCGTCGTCGCGGGCGCCCCCGCCGAGCTGACGCTGTACGACCCCGCCGCCGTGCGCGAGTTCTCGGTCGACGACCTGCACGGCCAGTCGCAGAACTCGCCGTACCTCGGCATGCGCCTGCCCGGCCGGGTCGTCGCGACCTTCCACCAGGGGTACCCGACGCTCGTCGACGGTGCGCTGGTCGACGCGCACACCGTCGCCGCGAACGCCACGGCGGCCCGGACGGCGGTCGCATGACCGGCGACGCACTGCGGTGGCTCGAGGGCGCGGTCATCCTCGCCCTCGTCGCACTGCTGTTCGTCGCGATGGCGCGCACCTGGCGGACGCGGGCCAGGAGACAGGCGGACACCGTGCCTCCCGTCCCGGTCCCGTCCGGGCTCGGACCGGCGGCCGGTTCGTGGGACGGGTTCACCGTCGCGACGACCCGCGCCGACCAGCCGCTCGAACGGATCACGGCGGGCGGACTCGGGTTCCGGGGCCGCGGCGGCGTGACCGTCCACGACACCGGGGTGGTGCTGCACCACGCCGGTACCGACGACCGCTGGATCGCGGCCGACGCCGTCCGCGGTGCCGACCGCGCGACGACGGCCATCGACCGGGTGGTCGAGCCCGGGGGACTGGTCCGTCTGCGATGGACGGCGACCGGCGCCGCAGGAGCGACGGACCTCGACACCTACTTCCGGTTCCCGCAGGGCGGCGCAGCAGCACTCGCCGCCCTGCAGGGACTGACGACGACGCACGAACCCCCGCACACCGCGGGCGAAGGGACGAACTGATGACACGCGAACGGGCCGTACTGGTCCTCGAGGACGGCACCCGGTACGACGGTTGGGCGTACGGCGCCCGAGGCCGCACCCTGGGCGAGGTCGTCTTCGCCACGGGCATGACCGGCTACCAGGAGACGCTGACCGACCCGTCCTACGCCGGGCAGATCGTGGTGCAGACCGCGCCGCACATCGGCAACACGGGGGTCAACGACGAGGACCCCGAGTCGCGACGCATCTGGGTCGCGGGCTACGTCGTGCGCGACCCCAGCCGCGTCGTGTCGAACCACCGTGCGAACGCGACGCTCGACGACCACCTCGTGCGCGACGGCATCGTCGGCATCTCCGGCATCGACACCCGGGCGTTGACCCGCCGGATCCGCGACGCGGGTGCGATGAAGGGCGGCGTGTTCAGCGGTGCCGACGCGGCCCTGCCGGCCGCCGAGCAGGAGCAGCTGGTGCGCGACCAGGCGGGCATGGCCGGTGCGAGCTTCTCGTCGATCGTCTCGACGCCCGAGACGTACGTGGTCCCCGCCGTCGGCGAGCAGATCGGCCGGCTGGCCGTGCTCGACCTCGGCGTGAAGGCGTCGACCACCCGGTACCTCGCCGAGCGCGGGTTCGAGGTGCACGTCGTGCCGCAGGACATCACGCCCGAGGCGCTGCAGGAGCTCGACCCGGACGCGCTCTTCTACTCGAACGGCCCCGGCGACCCCGCCGCCTCCGACGCGCAGGTCTCGCTCCTGCAGGACTCCCTGAAGACCGGACGTCCGTTCTTCGGCATCTGCTTCGGCAACCAGCTGCTCGGCCGCGCGCTCGGCTTCGGCACCTACAAGCTGCCGTTCGGCCACCGCGGCATCAACCAGCCGGTGCTCGACACCGCCACCGGCAAGGTCGAGATCACCAGCCAGAACCACGGCTTCGCGGTCGACGCGCCCCTGGGCGAGGTCGTCGAGTCCCCGGCCGGCTTCGGCCGCGTCGAGGTCTCGCACTACTCGCTGAACGACCAGGTCGTCGAGGGCCTGCGCGCGCTCGACGTACCTGCCTTCAGCGTGCAGTACCACCCAGAGGCGGCGGCCGGCCCGCACGACTCGATGTACCTGTTCGACCGGTTCGCGGACCTCGTGCGCGAGCGCCGAGCCGGCGAGCCGCTCGACCCCGCGACCGCCACCGCGACCACCCCGGCCGCCGACATCACCAAGGGAGCCAACTGATGCCGAAGCGCGCAGACATCAACTCCGTCCTCGTCATCGGCTCCGGCCCGATCGTCATCGGGCAGGCCGCCGAGTTCGACTACTCCGGCACCCAGGCGTGCCGCGTCCTCCGCGCCGAGGGCGTCCGCGTGATCCTCGTCAACCCGAACCCGGCGACGATCATGACCGACCCGGACTTCGCCGACGCGACGTACATCGAGCCGATCACGAGCGCCTCGCTCGAGGAGATCATCAAGATCGAGCGTCCGGACGCGGTCCTGCCGACGCTCGGCGGGCAGACGGCGCTCAACGCCGCGATCAAGCTCGACGCCGAGGGCATCCTCGCGAAGTACGACGTCGAGCTCATCGGCGCGAAGGTCGACGCCATCCAGCGCGGTGAGGACCGCCAGCTCTTCAAGGAGCTCGTCCTCGAGTCCGGTGCGGACGTCGCCCGCAGCCACATCGCGCACACGCTCGAGGAGGCCAAGGAGTACGCGCAGGACCTCGGCTACCCGCTCGTCGTCCGGCCCTCCTTCACGATGGGCGGCCTCGGTTCCGGCTTCGCCTACAACGAGGAGGAGCTGGTCCGCTTCGTCGGCGACGGCCTGCAGTCGAGCCCGACCACCGAGGTGCTCCTCGAGGAGTCGATCCTCGGCTGGAAGGAGTACGAGCTCGAGCTCATGCGCGACAACTTCGACAACACGGTCGTCATCTGCTCGATCGAGAACGTCGACCCCGTGGGCGTGCACACCGGTGACTCGATCACCGTCGCACCCGCGCTGACGCTGACCGACCGCGAGTACCAGAACATGCGGAACATCGGCATCGACATCATCCGTCGCGTCGGCGTCGACACCGGCGGCTGCAACATCCAGTTCGCCGTCGACCCGTCGAACGGCCGCCTGATCGTCATCGAGATGAACCCGCGCGTGTCCCGCTCGTCGGCGCTCGCCTCGAAGGCGACGGGCTTCCCGATCGCCAAGATCGCCGCGAAGCTCGCGATCGGGTACCGCCTCGACGAGATCGAGAACGACATCACGCGCGTCACGCCCGCGAGCTTCGAGCCGACGCTCGACTACGTCGTCGTGAAGACCCCGCGCTTCGCGTTCGAGAAGTTCCCGGCTGCCGACGCCACCCTGACCACGACGATGAAGAGCGTCGGCGAGGCGATGGCCATCGGTCGCAACTACGCGACGGCGCTGCAGAAGTCCCTGCGGAGCCTCGAGAAGCGCGGATCGAGCTTCCACTGGGACACCCCGGCGGCGGAGCTCGACAAGGACGCCCTGCTGACCGAGGCCCAGGTGCCGACCGACGGCCGCATCGTGACCGTGCAGCAGGCCCTGGTCGCCGGCGCCACGGCGGACGAGGTCTTCGAGGCCACGAAGATCGACCCGTGGTTCATCGACCAGATCGTGCTCATCAACGAGGTCGCGTCCGAGGTGGCCGCCGCCGAGACGCTCGACGCGGACACGCTGCGCTGGGCGAAGGAGCACGGCTTCAGCGACGCGCAGATCGCCTCGCTGCGCGGGATCTCCGAGCAGGAGGCCCGCGACGCGCGGCACACCGCAGGCATCCGCCCGGTCTTCAAGACGGTCGACACCTGCGCCGGCGAGTTCCCGGCCCTGACGCCGTACCACTACTCGTCGTACGACACCGAGACCGAGGTCGCCCCGAGCGACCGCAGGAAGGTTGTCATCCTCGGCTCCGGTCCGAACCGCATCGGCCAGGGCGTCGAGTTCGACTACTCCTGCGTGCACGCGTCGTTCGCGCTGAGCGACGCCGGGTTCGAGACGATCATGATCAACTGCAACCCCGAGACGGTGTCGACCGACTACGACACCTCGGACCGGCTCTACTTCGAGCCGCTCACCACCGAGGACGTCCTCGAGGTCATCGAGGCCGAGGCCGCGTCCGGCGAGCTCGTCGGCGTCGTCGTCCAGCTCGGCGGCCAGACCGCCCTGGGCCTGGCGAAGCCGCTCGAGGCGGCCGGCATCCCGATCCTCGGCACCAGCCCGAGCGCGATCGACTCCGCCGAGGAGCGTGGGCAGTTCGCCGCGATCCTCGAGCAGGCCGGGCTGCTCGCGCCCCGCAACGGCACCGCCCACGACCTCGCCAGCGCGACCGCGGTTGCCGAGGAGATCGGCTACCCGGTCCTCGTCCGCCCGTCGTTCGTGCTCGGCGGCCGCGGCATGGAGATCGTGTACGACCCGACCGCCCTCGCCGACTACTTCGACCGGATGGCCGACCAGGCGATCATCGGCCCGGACCTGCCGCTGCTCGTGGACCGGTTCCTCGACGACGCCGTGGAGATCGACGTCGACGCCCTGTTCGACGGCGACCGGCTCTACATCGGCGGCATCATGGAGCACATCGAGGAGGCCGGCATCCACTCCGGCGACTCGGCGTGCACCCTGCCCCCGGTCGGACTCGGCAGGGCGGAGATCCGCGGGGTCGTCGAGGCGACCGAGCGGATCGCCCGTGGCATCGGCGTCCGCGGGCTGCTCAACGTGCAGTTCGCCATCGGGGCCGGCGTGCTCTACGTCCTCGAGGCGAACCCGCGCGCCAGCCGCACGGTCCCGTTCGTGTCGAAGGCCCTCGGCATCCCGCTCGCCAAGGCCGCGTCCCGCATCATGACCGGCACGTCGATCGACGCGCTCGTCGGCGAGGGCCTGCTGCCCGAGCGCGACGGCTCCTCGGTGCCCCCGCAGGCGCCGGTCGCGGTGAAGGAGGCCGTGCTGCCCTTCCGCCGCTTCCGCACGCACGACGGCCAGGTCGTCGACTCGGTGCTCAGCCCGGAGATGCGTTCCACCGGCGAGGTCATGGGCATCGACCGTGACTTCCCGCGCGCGTTCCTCAAGTCGCAGGACGCCGCGTACGGCGGGCTGCCGACGAGCGGCACGGTCTTCGTGAGCGTCGCGGACACCGACAAGCGCCAGGTCGTCCTGCCCGTGCACCGGCTGCAGCAGCTCGGCTTCACGATCACCGCGACCGAGGGCACCGCCGAGGTGCTCCGGCGAAACGGCATCGAGGTCACGCTCGTCGGCAAGTACAGCGAGGGCGGCGAGAGCGTCGTCGACCTGCTCGCACGCGACGCGGTCGACATCGTCATCAACACGCCCTCGGGTGCCGCCGGCCGCGCCGACGGCTACGAGATCCGTGCGGCGACGGTCGCGGCGGACAAGCCGCTGTTCACGACCATCGCGCAGCTCGGCGCGGCGGTCGCGGCCATCGAGACGATCGGCACGGCCCACTCGGTGCGCAGTCTGCAGGACTACGCGCTCGAGCGCGCCACCTGGTGACCGTCGACGTGTCGACGGCCCAGTCGGGAGGCGTGCCCTCCTTCGGCGTCCGGCTCGCCGCCGCCATGGGGGAGCGTTCCCCCCTGTGCGTCGGCATCGACCCCCACGCCGCCACCCTGGCGGCGTGGGGGCTGGGCCGCGACGAAGCCGGCCTGACGGCGTTCGGTGCGGTCCTCGTGGACGCGGCCGCCGGTCGGGCCGCGATCGTGAAGCCGCAGATCGCGTTCTTCGAGGCAGCGGGGGTGGCCGGCTACCGTGCGCTCGACGCGACCCTGCGTCGGGCGCGCGATGCGGGCCTCCTGACCGTCGCCGACGTCAAGCGCGGCGACATCGGGTCGACCGGTGACGACTACGCCCTGGCGTGGCTCGACCGCGACGGGCCGTTCCGGGCCGACGCGATGACCGTGTCGCCCTACCTCGGCTACGGCTCGCTCGCGGGCACGGTCGACGTCGCGCGCGACAACCGTGCCGGTGTCTTCGTCCTGGCGGCGACGAGCAACCCCGAGGCGCGCGTGCTGCAGACCGCCGTGCTCGCGGAGGGGCCGCGTGCGGGGCGGTCCGTCGCGGCGGGTATCGTCTTGGACGTGGCAGACGACAACCGGACCGGCGGCGAGCAGCCGCTGGGAGACGTCGGGCTCGTGCTCGGCGCCACCCTCGACCTGAACGACTTCGGCATCGACGCGGCGGCCATCGGCTCCGCCCCGGTGCTCGCTCCGGGCTTCGGCGCCCAGGGGGCCCGGATCGAGGACCTGCGGTCCCGGTACGGCTCGCGCGCCGAGCAGGTGCTCGTCAACGAGTCGCGCGGGTTGCTCACCGACGGACCCGACGGCGTCGCCGCCCTCGTGCAGGACCGCGCGGACCGCATCCGCGCCGCGCTGGGAGCCGCCGCGTGACGGACGGGACGACCCCCGGACCCGCTGACGACGCTGCCGGTGTCCCGGACCGCAGCGACCTGCCGGCGCACCGCAACCCACCGGAGGTCGACCGCGTCGCCGCCGCCCGGGCCGCGGTCGCCGCGCGTCGCGCCCGCGCCGCCGTGAAGGCGCAGGTCGCCTCGGGGGAGCGCAGCGCCCTCGAGGTCGCGCGTGCGGCCTGGACCGACGCCGACCTGCCGGCGGAGAAGTCCCTGCGGGTCCGCGACCTGCTCACGAGCATCTCCGGCATCGGCCCGGCGCGTGCCGAGGCGGTCATGGGCGAGCTGCGGATCGCGCCGTCGAAGCGCCTCGGTGGGCTCGGCAGCCGCCAGCGGACCGCGCTGGCCGACTGGCTCGCCGCCCGCGGCCGGAAGCGCGGCGCGTCGAAGCTCGTCGTCCTCGCCGGACCGACCGCGGTCGGCAAGGGCACCGTCAGTGCGCACATCCGCGAGCAGTACCCGGACGTCAACCTCAGCGTGTCGGCGACGACCCGGAAGCCCCGTCCGGGTGAGGTCGACGGCGTGCACTACTACTTCGTCGACGACGCCGAGTTCGACCGGATGATCCGTGACCGCGAGCTCCTCGAGTGGGCGGTCGTGCACAACTCGTACCGGTACGGCACGCCGCGTCCGCCGATCGACCGCGCGCTCGACGCCGGCGACAAGGTGATGCTCGAGATCGACCTGCAGGGCGCACGCCAGGTCCGCGACGCCATGCCCGAGGCCGTCCTGGTCTTCCTGCTGCCCCCGACCTGGGACGAACTCGTCCGCCGGCTCATCGGCCGCGGCACCGAGTCCGCCGAGGAGCAGGCGCGTCGTCTCGAGACGGCGAAGGTGGAACTCGCCGCGCAGGACGAGTTCGACGTGCGGATCGTGAACTCCGATGTCGGCACCGCGGCACGCGAGGTCGTAGACTTGTTCTCTGCGCCCTGACGGGTGCTCCCGCGTCGCGCGCACCCGCGCGCCCCGACGCCCGCCGACCGAGGAGGACCCCATGGCCAACCCCCAGGGCATCATCGACCCGCCCATCGACGACCTGCTCGCCAAGGTGGAGTCGAAGTACGCGCTCGTCATCTTCGCCTCGAAGCGTGCTCGTCAGATCAACGACTACTACGCCGACCTGCACGAGGGGTCGCTCTTCGACAACGTCGGCCCGCTCGTCGACTCGACGATCGACGACAAGCCGCTGTCCGTTGCTCTGCACGAGATCAACGAGGACAAGCTGACCGTCACCAAGCAGCAGCAGCCCACCGACTGACCGCGGTGACGAGCACCAACCTGCGCCTCTTCACGTCCGAGTCGGTGACGGAGGGGCACCCCGACAAGATCTGCGACCAGATCTCGGACACCATCCTCGACGCCCTGCTCGCGGCCGACCCGCACGCGCGGGTCGCCGTCGAGACCATGGTGACGACGGGTCTGGTGCACGTCGCCGGCGAGGTCACGACCTCCGGCTACGTCGAGATCCCGAAGCTCGTGCGCGACGTCATCACGGGCATCGGCTACAACTCGTCGGAGGTCTCCTTCGACGGCCGCACGTGCGGGGTCGAGGTGTCGATCGGCGCGCAGTCGCCGGACATCGCTCAGGGCGTCGACGAGTCGCTCGACAGCCGTTCGGGTGCCGGGGTCGACCCGCTCGACCGCCAGGGTGCCGGTGACCAGGGCATCATGTTCGGCTTCGCGACGAACGAGACGCCCGAGTACATGCCCGTCGCGATCTGGCTCGCCCACCGCCTGGCGGAGCGGCTCGCCGAGGTCCGCAAGACGGGTGTGCTCGACTTCCTCCGTCCGGACGGCAAGACGCAGGTCACGGTCGGCTACGACGGCGTCGTGCCGAAGACGGTCGAGACCGTCGTGCTCTCCACGCAGCACTCGCCGGCGGTCACGCTCGACGAGCTCACCGCGCAGATCACCGAGCACGTCATCCGCCCGGTGCTCGACCTGGTCGACCTCGACTCGTCGCACGTCGACGTCATCGTGAACCCGACCGGCCGCTTCGAGATCGGCGGCCCGCAGGGCGACGCCGGCCTCACCGGTCGCAAGGTCATCGTCGACACCTACGGCGGTGCCTCCCGGCACGGCGGCGGCGCGTTCAGCGGCAAGGACCCGTCGAAGGTCGACCGTTCGGCGGCCTACGCCCTGCGCTGGGTCGCGAAGAACGCCGTCGCCGCGGGACTCGCGGACCGGCTCGAGGTGCAGGTGGCGTACGCCATCGGCCGCGCGAAGCCCGTCGGGCTCTACGTCGAGTCGTTCGGCACCGGCCACGTCGACGACGCCACCATCGAGGCGGCGATCACCGAGGTGTTCGACCTGCGTCCGGCCGCGATCATCCGCGATCTCGACCTGCTCAAGCCGCGCTACGCCCAGACCGCCGCGTACGGGCACTTCGGCCGTGAGCTCCCCGGCTTCACCTGGGAGCAGCTCGACCGCGTCGAGGAACTCCGCGCCGCCGCAGGACTCGTCGCCGCCGCCGTCTAGGCACACCGCGTGACCACCGTCGCGCGCGTCGTCCTCGACTCGCCGCTCCCGCAGTTGGACCGTCTGTTCGACTACCGGGTGCCGGCCGAGCTCGAGGACGACTGCGTGCCGGGGGTGCGCGTCAAGGTGCCGCTGCGCACCGGCGCCCGGATGTCCGACGCGTACGTCGTCGAGGTCGTCTCCGAGGGGGACTGGCCCGGCGAACTCAGCCAGGTCGAGCAGGTCGTCTCGCCGGTGCCGGTGCTCGCGCCGGAGGTCTGGACGCTCGCGCGGGCGGTCGCCGACCGCGCCGCGGGGGTCGCATCCGACGTGCTGCGGCTCGCCGTCCCGCCGCGCCAGGTGCGCGCCGAGAAGGCCTGGCTCGCCCGCGACCCCGGGTGGTCGCCCCCGGCGGTCGGCGCGCCGCCCGTCACGGGGTACGCCCAGGGCGTCCTGGAGGCCCTGGTCGCCGACCACGGTCGCGCTGCGGTCGCCGCCGTGCCGCACCCGGTGGCGCTCACCCCGGCGCCGGGATCGAGCGCCGCCGGCGCCGCCGGTCCCGCCGACGTCACCGCCCCGGTGTGGGTCCCCGGCTGGGCGGCCACGATCGCGCAGGCGGCGGCACGCGCCGTCGCCACGGAGCAGTCCGCCGTGGTCGCCGTCCCCGACTTCCGCGACGTCACCGACCTCGAGCGGGCGCTCCTCGCCGTGCTGCCCGCCGAGCGGGTCGTGCGCTTCGACGCCAAGCAGACGAACGGCGCACGGGCGAAGGCGCTGCTGCAGGCCCGCTCGCACGCGGTCGTCGCGATCGGCAACCGCACCGCGATGTACGCCCCGGCGACCGACCTCGGGCTCATCGCGGTGTGGGACGACGGGGACGCGTCGTTCGTCGAGCCCCGTGCGCCCTACGTGCACACCCGCGACGTGGCCCTCGTCCGCGCCGCCCAGTCGGGCGCGGCGCTCCTGTTCGTCTCGCACGCCCGCAGCACGGACGTGCAGCGCCTGGTCGAGCTGCAGTGGTTGGACGACGTGACGCCGTACCGCGTCCCGACGCCGAAGGTGATCCCGACCGTGCAGCAGAGCGGCGCCGAGGGCTTCGCCGCGCAGGCCCGCATCCCGAGCACCGCGTGGCGCGCCGCGCGCGAGGCCAGCCAGCACGGCCCCGTCCTCGTGCAGGTCGCGAGCCCCGGCTTCGGGACCGGCCTGGTCTGCGCCGAGTGCGGGGAGCGCGCGCACTGCCGGATCTGCGGGGGACCGCTCGGCCAGCCGCACCGGGGCGCGACGCCGCAGTGCCGGTTCTGCGGTGCCCTCGCGGTCGGCTTCCGCTGCCCGACGTGCGGCAACGGCACCGTGAAGCCGGTGGGCCAGGGCGCCCAAAGAACCGCGGACGAGCTCGGCCGGGCCTTCCCGGGCACGCGGATCGTCGTCGCCGACGGGACACGACCGCTCGACGAGGTGCCGGCGCGGCCGTCCGTCGTGGTCGCCACCCGTGGGGCCGAGCCCGACGTGCCGGGCGGCTACGCCTGCGTGCTCCTGCTCGACGGCGAGCGGATGCTGGCGCGCGAGGGCCTCCGCGTGCAGGAGGACGTCCTCCGCTTCTGGACCGGTGCCGCCGCGAAGGGCGCACCCGGGGCCGAGGTGTACCTCGTCGGCATCGGCGGGAAGCTGGCCACGGCGATGGCGCTCTGGCGGCTGGACGGTCCCGCGCACGACGAGCTCGTCGACCGCCGTGCCCTGCAATTCCCGCCGGCGATCCGGGTTGCGACGCTGACCGGCACGGACGAGGCCGTGACCGCCGCGGTCGAGGCGCTCGGCGACGCGACGGTCGGCGACGTGCTCGGACCCGTGCCGGTGCCGGACGACCCGACGCCGGGTACCGTCCGGGCCATCGTGCGGTTCCCCTACGCGCACGGGGCCGAGGTCGCGGCGACGCTCAAGGCCGAGGTGATCCGGCGCTCGTCGACGCGACGGGTGCTCCCCGGGGGCAACCGTCGCCGGGCGGCACCGACGCTCCGCGTGCGGCTCGACGACGCGGAACCCTTCACCGAGGTCTGACCGCCGCGAGCGCGTGTCTCGCAGGACGCAACGTGGGCGGTCCCTCGCAGCGGTACTGCGCTGCGGGGAACCGCCCACGTTGCGTGTCGCGGAGGGGGACCGGCGGTCAGGCGCCGACGGGCCGACGGCGCTCCCGCGGGAACACGACGCCGAGGGCGACCATGCCGATCGCGAGCACGAGGTGCAGCCAGTTGTCCGCCCAGTTCAGCGGCACGAAGTTCGCGCCGGACATCGTGCCGGCCGTGAACAGGCCGTAGACCCAGAGCACGAAGTAGACGACGCCGCCGAGCACGAGGTACATGCGCGACCCGGAGGCACGCGAGGCCGCGAGCAGCCCGACGACACCGAAGAGCAGGTGGACGATGTTGTGCAGCACCGAGACCTGGAAGATGCCGAGCAGCATCCCCATCGACGCGTGTCCCGCGCCGCCGAGCTCACCGGTGGTCAGGCCCGGGACGAACCCGGCGATGCCGACGAGCAGGAAGACGATGCCCACGACGAGCGCGACCTTCTGGATCGACGACCCGGCGTAGCGGTTGGTGGAGGTGGTGACGTCACTCATGTCACAGACGGTACGCAGGAGCCTCGCGGTCCGTCCGCAGCCGCACGACCGGCGCGTCGGTCGGACAGCGCGGACCGTGGGACGATGGAACCCATGCGCCTCGTCGTCGCCGGCAGCCCCGCTGCGGCCGTCCCCACCCTCCGACGTCTCGCGGCCTCGGACCACGAGATCGCGGCCGTGCTCACCCGTCCGCCGACCCCGCAGGGCCGGAAGCGCGTGCTCACGCCGACCCCGGTGGCGCAGGTAGCCGAGGAACTCGGTCTGCCCGTCGTCGAGGCCACCCGCGTCGACGACGTTGTGACCCGGCAGCTGGTCGACCTGCGGGCGGACCTCGGCGTGATCGTCGCCTACGGTGCGCTCCTGCGCCGCCCGGCCCTCGACGCCCCCCGGCTCGGCTGGGTCAACCTGCACTTCTCCGCCCTGCCCGCGTACCGCGGCGCCGCACCCGTGCAGCGCGCCGTGATGGCCGGCGACACCCGCACGGCCGCGACGGTGTTCCAGCTCGTCGAGGCCCTCGACGCCGGCCCGGTGTACGCCAGCGACCCGTTCGACATCGACCCCGAGGCCACCGCAGGCGAGGTCCTCGCCGCGATGGCCGAGACCGGATCCGGCACCGTCCTGCGCGTGGTCGACGCACTCGCGGACGGCACCGCGGTCGCCACGGACCAGGTCGGCGAGCCGACCACCGCGCCGAAGACGACCATCGCCGACGGGCACGTCGGCTTCGACCGACCCGCGGTGGCCGTCCACGCGCACCTGCGCGGGGTCACCCCCGAGCCCGGCGCGTACGCCCACCTCGGCGACCTGCGGGTGAAGCTGCTCCGCAGCAGTCGGTCGGGAGGCACGCCCTCCTCCGCCCCGCCCCTCGCCCCGGGCGCGCTCGGCCTGGTCGACGGACGCCTGGTCGTCGGCACCGCCGACGAGCCCCTGGCCCTGCTCGAGGTGCAACCCGCGGGGAAGAAGCCGATGGACGCCGCGGCCTGGGCCCGCGGGCTCGGTCCGCTCGACGGGAAGGTCCTCTCGTGAGCGGCACGCACGTCCGGCGCCCCGACGACCGCCAGCGCGGCCCGCGGACGGTGAGCGCGCGTCGGGTCGCCTTCGACGTCCTCCGTGCCGTGCAGGTGG
Source organism: Curtobacterium sp. NPDC089185 (assembly GCF_040685235.1). NCBI lineage: Bacteria > Bacillati > Actinomycetota > Actinomycetes > Micrococcales > Microbacteriaceae > Curtobacterium > Curtobacterium sp. NPDC089185. The sequence continues at coordinate 219,677 of NZ_JBFBHK010000006.1, forward strand.
ACGACGCCTACGCGAACCTGCTCCTGCCGACCCGCATCCGCCGCGCCGGCCTGTCCGCCCGCGACGCCGCGTTCGCGACCGAGCTCACCTACGGCTCGATCCGGATGCTCGGCCGGTACGACGCGATCGTCGGCGTCGCGTCCGGCCGACGGGTCGACGACATCGAGTCCGACGTGCTCGACGTCATGCGTCTCGGCGTGCACCAGCTCCTCGGCATGCGGACGCCGACGCACGCCGCGGTGTCGGCGACCGTCGAGCTCACCCGTGAGGTCGGCGCCCGCCGGGCCACCGGCTTCGTGAACGCCGTCCTGCGCAAGGTCGCCGCGAAGACCGACGACGAGTGGGACCCCCTCGTCACGGCGGGCCGCGGCGGCGACGCCCTGCTCGCGACCCGGTGGTCGCACCCGGCGTGGGTCGTGGCGGCGCTCCGGGACGCCCTGGCCGCCGAACGCTCGCGCGACGAGCTCGCCGCGCTGCTCGCCGCCGACAACGTCGCGCCGCGCGTGCAGCTCGTGGCGCTGCCCGGGCTCGCGACGGACGACGACCTGCGGACCGCGGTGCGGCCGCCGGACCCGACCGCGGGCGACACGGACGCCGACGACACGGACTCCGACGACACGCGCGCCGACGACGCGGCGGGGGAGGAGCCTCCCGTCCGGGCCGCCGACGACGAGCCGGACGACCGGCCGGTCTCGCCGGTGGGCATCCGCGGGACGGCCGGCGACCCCGCACGCGTGCCGGGCGTCGCCGCGGGTCGACTCCGCGTGCAGGACGAGGGTTCGCAGCTGGCGGCCCTCGCGCTCACCCGCTCGTCCGACGTGCGTGCGGGGGAGCGGTGGCTCGACATGTGCGCCGGACCCGGCGGCAAGGCGGCCCTGCTCGCGGCCGAGGCCGCGCAGGCCGGCGCGACGCTCGTCGCCAACGAACTCGTGCCCGCCCGGGCCGGCCTCGTGCGGAAGGCACTCGCCACCGTGGCGGGCGACGACGTCGTGTCCGTCGTCGAGGGCGACGGCCGCCGGTTCGGCGGGCCCGGCGACGCGCGCTTCGACCGCATCCTGCTCGACGCCCCCTGCACCGGGCTCGGGGCGCTGCGCCGACGACCGGAGGCACGCTGGCGGAAGCAGCCGGAGGACGTCCCCGAGCTCGCGGCGCTGCAGGCGGAGCTGCTCGACGCCGCCGTCCGGGCACTCGCGCCGGGCGGCACGCTCGCGTACGTCACGTGCTCGCCGCACCTCGCCGAGACCCGCGGCCAGGTCGACGCCCTGATGGCGCGGCACGGCGACGTGCTCGAGCAGCTCGACACCGCCGGCGTCGTCCGCGCGGTCGCGGCGCGGGACCCGCAGGTCGCCGACGGTCGGACGGTGCAGCTGTGGCCGCACCGGATCGGCACGGACGCGATGTTCGTCGCGCTGTTCCGCCGGACCGCCTGACCCGCGTCCGTTGCGTCCTGCGAGGGGACGGATCGGTAGGGTTGCCGGGTGACGATCCGCATCTCGCCGAGCATCCTGTCCGCCGACTTCGCGAACCTCGAGCGGGAGCTGCACCGCATCGAGAGCGCCGACCTGGTGCACGTCGACGTGATGGACAACCACTTCGTGCCGAACCTCACGCTGGGCCTGCCGATCGTGCAGCGCCTGCAGGAGGTCTCGCCGGTGCCGCTCGACGTGCACCTCATGATCACGGACGCCGACACGCAGGCGCCGAAGTACGCCGAGACCGGTGCCTCGAGCGTCACCTTCCACTTCGAGGCCGCCGACGACCCGGTGGCGACGGCCGCCGCGATCCGGTCGAACGGTGCCCGCGCCGCCGTGGCCGTGAAGCCCGGCACGCCGATCACGCAGGTCCTGCACCACCTCGACGCCTACGACATGATCCTGCTCATGACGGTGGAGCCGGGCTTCGGCGGCCAGTCGTTCATGCCGTCCGTGATGCCCAAGCTCGCCGATGCCCGCGCCGCCGTGGACGCCTCGGGCCTCGACGTCTGGCTCGAGGTCGACGGCGGTATCGCGGTCGACACCGTGCCCGAGGCCGTGCGGAGCGGCGCCGACACGCTCGTGGCCGGCTCCGCCGTGTACGGCGGGGAGCCGGCGCAGCGCATCGCGGACCTGCGCGAGGCGGCCGCGGCGGCCCGCGCGTGACCGGCGTCGCAGGCCGACCGACGACCGACCCGGCCGACGAGGCGGGGTCGGGCAGTGCCTCCCGTCCGGACGGTGCGTCCGCCGGACCCGAGCAGGACGGTAGCCTGGTCCCCGTGAAGACGTTCGACGACCTGTTCGCAGAGCTGACCGAGAAGGCGCGCACGCGCCCCGAGGGCTCCGGCACCGTCGCCGAACTGGACGCCGGCGTGCACCAGATCGGCAAGAAGATCGTGGAGGAGGCCGCCGAGGTCTGGATGGCGGCCGAGTACGAGGGCGACGAGCGCACCTCGGAGGAGATCTCGCAGCTGATCTACCACCTCCAGGTGCTCATGGTCGCCAAGGGGCTCACCCCGGCGGACGTCTGGCGACATCTGTAGGCACCCGCCACGCGCGCTCCGGCGCCGTCGCGACCCGCAGCCGTCACCGACCTCCAACAGGAAGCAGACCCCCTGATGCTCCGCATCGCCGTGCCCAACAAGGGCTCGCTGTCCGAGACCGCCTCCGAGATGCTCCGGGAGGCCGGGTACGCCGGTCGCCGTGACCCGAAGGCGCTCCACCTGCTCGACGAGCGCAACGGCGTCGAGTTCTTCTTCCTCCGGCCGCGCGACATCGCGACGTACGTCGGGTCGGGTGCGCTCGACGTCGGCATCACCGGCCGCGACCTGCTGCTCGACTCCGGGTCCGCGGCGCACGAGGTCGACGCGCTCGGGTTCGCCGACTCGACGTTCCGCTTCGCCGGCACGCCCGGCCGGTTCACCGAGCTGCAGGACCTCGACGGCGTGCGCGTGGCGACGAGCTACCCGGGTCTGGTGGGGGAGTTCCTCGCCCGGCACGGGGTCACCGCGGAGCTCGTCAAGCTCGACGGCGCCGTGGAGAGCGCGGTCCGGCTCGGCGTGGCCGACGCGGTCGCCGACGTCGTCTCGACGGGCAGCACCCTCCGCGCGGCGGGCCTCGAGATCTTCGGCCCGGTCATCCTCGAGTCGACGGCACTGCTCGTCTCGACCGACGAGACCATCCCCGGCATCGACGTCCTCCGTCGCCGGCTGCAGGGCGTGCTCGTCGCCCGCGGCTACGTGATGCTCGACTACGACATCCCGACGGACCTGCTCGAGCAGGCCACCGCAGTGGCGTCGGGCATCGAGTCGCCGACGGTCTCGCCGCTGCACGGCCGCGACTGGTCGGCGGTCCGCGTGATGATCCCGCGCGAGGACGCCAACCTCATCATGGACGCGCTGTACGACCTGGGCGCCCGCGCGATCCTGGTCAGCCCGATCCACGCAGCACGCCTGTGAGCACCCCGACGACGGGAGCCGCCGGGATCGCCGGCGGCGTGTCCGTCCGGGTCGTCCCGTGCCTCGACGTGTCGGGTGGCCGGGTCGTGAAGGGCGTCAACTTCCTCGACCTGCAGGACGCCGGCGACCCGGTCGAGCTGGCCGCCCGGTACTACGAGCAGGGTGCGGACGAACTGACCTTCCTCGACGTCGGTGCCACGGTCGAGAACCGCGCCACCATGTACGACACCGTCACGCGCACGGCCGAGCAGGTCTTCATCCCGCTCACCGTCGGCGGCGGCGTCCGGAGCGTCGACGACGTCTCGCGCCTGCAGCAGTGCGGTGCGGACAAGATCGGTGTGAACAGCGCCGCGATCGCGCGCCCGGCCCTGGTCGGCGAGATCGCGGACCGCTTCGGGGCGCAGGCGGTCGTCCTGTCGCTCGACGTCAAGCGCAGCGACCGGATGCCCTCGGGCTTCGTCGTCACCACGCACGGCGGGCGCACGGAGTCCGACCTGGACGCGATCGCCTGGGCGCGCGAGGGCGTCGAGCGCGGCGCCGGCGAGCTGCTCGTCAACTCGATCGACGCGGACGGCACGAAGGAGGGGTTCGACCTCGAGCTCATCGCCGCGGTGCGCGCCGTGTCCCCGGTCCCGGTCATCGGGTCGGGAGGCGCGGGGCGCGTCGAGCACTTCGCCCCGGCCGTCGAGTCGGGTGCGGACGCGGTCCTCGCCGCGAGCGTCTTCCACCGGGGCGAGATGACCATCGGGGACGTCAAGGACGCGCTGCGCGCGGCCGGGCACCCGGTCCGCTGACCGTCCGCCGTAGGCTAGGAGCCTCATGACCGACAGCACCAGCACCAGCACGGACGCGGTCCTCGACCGCGCGCGGTTCGGTGCGGACGGCTTGCTCCCCGCCATCGTGCAGGAGGAGTCCACGAAGGACGTCCTCATGCTCGGCTGGATGGACCGGGAAGCCCTCCGCCGCACCCTCACCGAGGGACGGGTGACCTTCTGGTCGCGCTCCCGGCAGGAGTACTGGCGCAAGGGTGACACCTCCGGGCACGCCCAGTACGTCCGCGGGGCGGCGCTCGACTGCGACGACGACACCCTGCTCGTCACCGTGCACCAGGTCGGCGCCGCGTGCCACACCGGGGCACACCGCTGCTTCGACGTGGACCCGCTCGACCCCGTCACCGCGTCCGCACCCGGCGCGGCGCCGGACGCGACCGCCACCGCGGACGCGACCGCAGTGGTGGAGGGGACCCGATGAGCACCGCGACCCGTTCCGAGGAGCCGCGCACGACCTCCCGTCCGGAGTTCGACGGCCTGCTGGCCGACCACCGGGTCGTCCCCGTCGTCCGCGCCCTCTACGCGGACAGCGAGACGCCGGTCGGCGTCTACCGCAAGCTCGCGGACGGTCGTCCGGGGTCGTTCCTGCTCGAGTCCGCCGGTCAGGGCGGCCTGTGGTCGCGGTGGTCGTTCGTCGGCGTCCGGAGCTTCGGCGTGCTGACGCAGGAGGGCGACCGCGCCGCCTGGATCGACACCGGGATCCCGGCGTCCCGCGCCGTCGACTCGCTCGACGGCGCCCCGCTCGAGGTGCTCGCCCGTCTGCACGAGCGCTGGGCGACCCCCCGCGTGCCGGGGACGCCGCCGCTCGTCGGCGGGACCGTCGGCTTCATCGGGTGGGAGGCCGTGCGCCAGCTCGAGCACCTGCCGAGCGTGCCGCCCGCGGACTTCGACGTGCCGGGCCAGGCGCTCGCCTTCGTCTCCGAACTCGCCGCGCTCGACCACCGCACGGGCCTCGTCCTGCTCGTCGCGAGCGTGCTCAACGACGGCACGGACGAGTCCGACACGATGTGGCACGACTCCCAGGCGCGGCTCGACCGCATGCAGGCCGACCTCGTGCAGCCGAGCGCCGCGACCGTCGCCGAGGCGTTCGAGATCGCCGAGCCGACGCCCCGGCACCGGACCACGCCCGACGACTACATGGCGGCGGTCACCCGGTCGAAGGACTTCATCCGCGACGGTGACGTCTTCCAGGTCGTCATCTCGCAGCGGTTCGACCACGACGTCACGGCCGACCCGCTCGACGTCTACCGGGTGCTGCGGACCCTGAACCCGAGCCCGTACATGTACTTCCTCGCGCTCGCGGACACCGACGACGAGCGGTTCTGGATCGTCGGCGCGTCGCCCGAGGCGCTCGTGAAGGTGCAGGACGGTCGGGCGATCACGCACCCGATCGCCGGGTCGCGGCCCCGTGGCGGCACCCCGGTCGAGGACGTCCGCCTGGGCGAGGAGCTGCTCGCCGACCCGAAGGAGCGCGCGGAGCACCTCATGCTCGTCGACCTCGCGCGCAACGACCTGCAGAAGGTCTGCCGTCCCGGGACCGTCGCGGTCACCGAGTTCATGACCGTCGAGCGGTTCAGCCACATCATGCACCTGGTGTCGAGCGTCGAGGGCTCGGTCCGTCCCGGCGCATCGGCGATCGACGTGTTCCGGGCGACGTTCCCGGCGGGCACGCTGTCCGGGGCGCCGAAGCCGCGCGCGCTCGAGATCATCGACGAGCTCGAGCCGGCGAAGCGCGGCGCGTACGCGGGTGTGGTCGGGTACTTCGACTTCGCCGGCGACGCCGACCTCGCCATCGCGATCCGCACCGCCCTGATCAAGGACGGCGTCGCACGGGTGCAGGCCGGGGCCGGTCTCGTCGCCGACTCGGACCCGCACACCGAGCACGTCGAGGCCGTCAACAAGGCGGCCGCCCCGCTGCGGGCCGTCGCCACCGCCAACCGCATGCGCGAGGTCCGGTCGTGAAGCGCTCGCGGTCCCGTCCGCTCGTCGTCGTCGCCGGTCTGGCGGTCGCGGGCATCGTCATGCTCGCGTGGACGCAGACCTGGTTCACCGTGCACCTGCACGCGGGGACGGCGGTCGTGCCGCGCGTCGTCGCCGACGGTGCCGCGGTGGTGCCGCAGTACACGGCCCTCGCCATCGCGAGCCTGGCGCTCTTCCTGGCGCTGACGATCGCCGGACGGGTGCTCCGCGTCGTGCTCGCCGCGGTCGAGGTGCTGCTCGGCATCGCGGTCGTCGCGACCGGTGTGGGAGCACTGACCGACCCGGTGGGCGCGTCGAAGGGCGCCGTCGGCGAGGTCGCCGGCGTCAGCGACACCGCGGCGGTGCGCCAGGTGGTCGAGCGCGTCGACGTGACGGTCTGGCCGGCGGTCGGCATCGCGGGCGGGGTGCTCGCCGTGCTCCTCGGAGTGCTCGTGTTCGTCGTGCAGCGGTCGTGGCCGGGCCCGACGCGCAAGTACGCTGCCGCGACGGCGGGAGCGGCGGCGGACGCACGGGCCGCCGCGCCGCAGCACCGCGACGCGATCACCGACTGGGACGACCTGAGCGCCGGTGCCGACCCGACCGCGCCGGGCACCGTCGACACCGGGCCGGGCGCTGCCCGGCCGCGCGGGGGCACCGGCGGTCCGGACGGCGCGCTGGGGGAGTCGCCCACGGCCGACACGGTAGGATCGGACCGGCGCCGATCGGACGACGGTGCCGGAGCAGAACGAGGAGCACCGTGAGCAACACTGAGCCCGCAGAACTCGGCGAAGGCCACTCGCCCGCCGCCTGGACCGCCGTCGTGATCATGCTGATCGGGTTCGCGGCCGGGACGCTGTTCTTCTGGTTCGACATGGCGTGGGGCGTCTGGGCCTCGGCCGCCGTCGTGGTGATCGGGCTCGTCGTGGGCGCGGTCATGAAGCGCGCCGGCTACGGGGTCGACGGCCCGAAGTACGTCGCCAAGCACCACGCGGAGTAGTCGTGCCGAACGTGCTCGAGACCCTCGTCGCGGGCGCGCTCGAGGACGCCGCCACGCGTCGCCTCGACCGCCCGGTCTCCGACGTCGAACGCGACCTCGACCGGGTGGCCTCGCCGCTCGACGCCCTGGAGTTCCTGGCCCCCGGTGACCGGGTGAAGGTCCTGGCCGAGGTCAAGCGCGCGAGCCCGTCGCGCGGGTCGATGGCCGCGATCGAGGACCCCGCGTCCCTGGCCGCCGACTACGAGCGTGGCGGAGCCTCGACGATCAGCGTGCTCACCGAGGGACGGAAGTTCCTCGGGAGCCTCGCCGACCTCGAGGCCGTCAAGGCGCGCGTCGCCTTGCCGGTGCTCCGCAAGGACTTCATCGCGGACCCGTACCAGGTGCTCGAGGCCCGCGCTGCCGGTGCGGACCTCGTGCTCCTCATCGTGGCCGCGCTCGAGCAGCGGCAGCTCGTCGAGCTGCACGAGCTCGCCGAGCAGCTCGGCATGCGCGTCCTCGTGGAGGCGCACTCGGGTGACGAGGTCGCGCGCGGCCTCGACGCCGGAGCCCGCATCCTCGGCGTGAACGCCCGCGACCTCACCGACTTCTCGCTGGACCGGGACCTGTTCGGCTCGCTCGCCGACCGCATCCCCGACGGGGTCGTGCGCGTCGCCGAGTCGGCCGTGGCCGGTCCCGCCGACGTCGCCCACTACCGCGCAGCGGGTGCCGACGTCGTCCTGGTCGGGGAGGCGCTCGTCACGGGCGCCGACCCTGCCGCCACCCTCGCGTCGTTCATCGCCGCAGCGGACGGCCTCGGCCGCCCGCGCTCCTGACCGACCCGTCCCCACCGGCCGTCCCGCACCGGGCACGGCCGCACATCCCGGGAGACCCACCGTGACCTCACTCCGTGACCTGCAGGGCCCGTACTTCGGCGACTTCGGCGGACGATTCGTCCCCGAGTCGCTCGTGCTCGCGCTCGACGAACTCGAGACCGCCTTCCGCGAGGCCTGGGCCGATCCGGCGTTCCGCCAGGAGCTCGACGAGCTCCAGCGCGACTACACCGGCCGGCCGTCGATCATCACCGAGGCGCCGCGCTTCGCGAAGCACGCGGGTGGTGCGCGCATCATCCTCAAGCGCGAGGACCTGAACCACACCGGCTCGCACAAGATCAACAACGTGCTCGGGCAGGCCCTGGTCGCCAAGCGCCTCGGCAAGACTCGCCTCATCGCGGAGACCGGCGCCGGTCAGCACGGCGTCGCCACCGCCACCGCCGCCGCGCTGTTCGGCATGGACTGCGTCGTCTACATGGGCGCCGTCGACACCGAGCGCCAGGCGCTGAACGTGGCGCGCATGCGGCTGCTGGGCGCCGAGGTGATCCCGGTCGAGACCGGGTCGCGCACGCTCAAGGACGCCATCAACGACGCGCTCCGCGACTGGGTGGCGAACGTCGACTCGACGCACTACCTGCTCGGGACCGTCGCGGGCCCGCACCCGTTCCCGGAGATGGTGCGCGAGTTCCACAAGGTGATCGGGGAAGAGGCGCGCCAGCAGGTCCTCGACCGCATCGGTCGGCTGCCCGACGCGGTCGCCGCGTGCGTCGGCGGCGGGTCGAACGCGATGGGCATCTTCGAGGCGTTCCTCGACGACGAGTCCGTCCGCCTGCACGGCTACGAGGCGGGCGGCGACGGTCTCGAGACCGGTCGTCACGCGGCGAGCATCTCGCTCGGCCGCACCGGTGTCCTGCAGGGCACCATGTCGTACCTCATGCAGGACGAGGACGGCCAGACGATCGAGAGCCACAGCATCTCCGCCGGGCTCGACTACCCGAGCGTCGGCCCGGAGCACGCCTACCTGGCGTCGATCGGCCGTGCGCAGTACGAGCCGATCACCGACGCCGAGGCGATGGAGGCCTTCCGTCTGCTCGGTCGGACCGAGGGCATCCTGCCCGCCATCGAGTCGGCGCACGCCCTCGCGGGCGCGATCAAGCTCGGCAAGGAGCTCGGACCCGACGGCGTCGTGCTCGTGTCCCTGTCCGGACGCGGCGACAAGGACGTGGCGTCCGCCAGCCGCTACTTCGGGATCCTCGACGAGAGCGCGGTGCAGCTGTGACGAACCCCGGATCGACCCGATCGGTCGCCGCGACCATCGACACCGCCAACGCCGAGCGCGCCGGCGCCGTCGTCGGCTACCTGCCCGCCGGCTTCCCGGACCTGCAGACGAGCGTCGACGCGGCCGTCGCCCTCGCCGAGAACGGCGTCGACGTCATCGAGCTCGGCCTGCCCTACTCGGACCCGGTCATGGACGGTCCGGTCATCCAGCGCGCTGCGGAGGAGAGCCTGGCGAACGGCTTCCGGGTCGCGCAGGTCTTCGACGCCGTCGACCGGATCACCGACCGGGTCGACGTGCCGGTCCTCGTGATGACGTACTGGAACCCGGTGCTCCGCTACGGCGTCGACCGGTTCGCCGACGACCTCGTGTCGGCCGGCGCCTCCGGCCTCATCACCCCGGATCTCATCCCCGACGAGGGGCGTGCCTGGATCGACGCCTCCGAGCGGACCGGTCTCGACCGGGTGTTCCTCGCGGCGCCGTCCTCGACGGACACGCGGATGCAGCAGGCCGTCCGGTCGAGCCGCGGGTTCGTCTACGCGGTGTCGACGATGGGCGTCACCGGCGCGCGCGTCGGCGTCGACACCGCGGCCCGCACGGTGGTGTCGCGTCTGCGCGACGCCGGCGTGGAGCGCACCTGCGTCGGCCTCGGGATCTCGACGGCCGATCAGGTGGCCGAGGTGCTCGAGTACGCCGACGGCGCGATCGTCGGCTCCGCCTTCGTCCGTGCCCTCGCCGACCTCGGCGTCCAGGGGGTCGCGGACCGCGCGGCCGACCTGACCACCGGCGCTCGGCGCCGCTGACACAGCCAGCGCGCGGACGGGAGGCGCGGTGCAGGTGACCGGGGTCGGTCACCCGCACCGCGCCTCCCGTCGCATCCACGCCACAGTTCCCACAGGACGGGCGTCCGCGTTCCTGGCGGGCGCGGTTCCCGCGCTACAGTGAGCGGGGCCGACCCTCCAGCGGCACCGCGGCCGTCCAGCACCGAAAGGCGACAGCACCTCCATGCCCCTCCTGAGCATCCCGAGCCCGAGCACCGCGTGGCAGTACTTCGACCTGACCGCCTGGCTGCGCGACGTCTTCGGGTGGTCGCTGCCGCTCGACTTCCGCATCCACGCCTACGCCATCTGCATCCTGCTCGGCATCGTCGCGGCGGTCGTGCTGGCGAACCGTCGCCTGAACGCCCGGGGCGTCGAACGCTGGATCATCATCGACATCGCCATCTGGGCGGTGCCGGCCGGCATCATCGGTGGCCGCCTGTTCCACGTGTTCACGCACGTCAGCGACTACTTCGGTCCCGGGCGCGACCCGTGGTCGTTCCTCTACATCTGGGAGGGCGGCCTCGCGATCTTCGGCGCCCTGATCCTCGGCTCCCTCGGCGCCTGGATCGGCTGCCGCCAGGTGGGGCTGCGCTTCTCGACGCTCATCGACGCGATCGCGCCGGGCGTCCTGCTCGCCCAGGCGTTCGGACGGCTCGGCAACTACTTCAACCACGAGCTCTTCGGCATGCCGACGAGCCTGCCGTGGGGCCTGCAGATCGAGTCCACGAACCCGGCGTTCCCGAAGGGCCTGCCCGACGGCACCCTGTTCCACCCGACGTTCCTCTACGAGATCATCTGGAACGTCGTCGGCGTGGTCGTGATCCTGCTGCTCGACAAGCGCTTCCGGCTCCAGTGGGGCAAGGTCATGGCCCTCTACCTGATCTGGTACGGCACCGGCCGCTCGGTCCTCGAGTCGATCCGCGTCGACACGAGCGAGACGTTCTTCGGCGTCCGCACGAACGTCTGGATGTCCTTCGCGGCGATCCTGCTCGGCATCGTGATCTTCCTCGTGCAGACGCGACGGCACACCGGCGCCGAGCCGAGCCCGTACGTGCCCGGTCGCGAGCCGCGTCGGAGCACCGATGTAGACTCGGACGACACCTGGTCGGAACACGACGACGACGCTCCCGCGGCCGCCGCCGAGGCCGATCCGGTGCCCGCGACGGGCAGCGCTCGGTAGCACGCCGACCACGGGTGCGCACCGGTCCGGCCCCGGCGCCGGACCGACCCGCACCGGGTCACAGCACACCGCAACACACCGCGCACGGCACCCACCGTGCACGGGCACCCGCACCGCGGTCGGGCCGCCACGAGCGACCCACCACCTCGCGCGACGCCGGCGGACCCGCATCGGCGACGCGCACGGGCACCAGTCCCGCCCGTTCGGGCGGAACGCACCACCGGGCCACCGACGTCCCTGTTCCACTTCCTCGTGAGGACGGTTCCCCATGGCGCTCCAGCCAGTCCCTGCCCCCCGCTCGTCGCGGCCCCTGCCGCCGGCGCACCGTCGCTTCTCGGCCGTGCCCGACGCCGTGGGTGCCTACGACCCCGCGAACGAGAAGGACGCGTGCGGCCTCGCGATGGTCGCGACGCTCCGCGGCACCGCCGGGCACGACATCGTCGACGCCGCGCTCGGCGCGCTGCGCAACCTCGAGCACCGCGGCGCGGTCGGCTCCGACGCGGGCACGGGTGACGGCGCCGGCATCCTCTGCCAGGTGCCGGACGCGTTCCTGCGCGACGAGGTCGACTTCGCGCTGCCCGCCGCGGGGGAGTACGCCGTCGGGACGGCCTACCTGCCGCTGGACGACGACGAGCGGCACGCGGTCAAGGGCGCAGTCGAGCGCATCGCGCGCGAGGAGGGCCTGAAGGTCCTCGGGTGGCGCGACGTGCCGGTCCGTCCGGAGGTCCTCGGCACGCTCGCCCGCGCGGCGATGCCCGCCTTCGAGCAGCTCTTCGTCGCCTCCACCCGCCACGACGTGCACGGCGCGGCCTGGAGTGGCATCGCCCTCGACCGGCAGGCGTTCCGGCTGCGCAAGCGCGCCGAGCACGACGTCGAGGTCTACTTCATGTCGCTGTCGAGCCGGACCACGGTCTACAAGGGCATGGTCACGACGCTGCAGCTCGAGCCGTTCTACCCGGACCTCAGCGACGAGCGGTTCGCGTCGAAGCTCGCGATCGTGCACTCGCGGTACTCGACGAACACGTTCCCGTCGTGGCCGCTCGCACAGCCGTTCCGCACCCTCGCCCACAACGGCGAGATCAACACCGTGCGCGGCAACCGGAACTGGATGCGCGCCCGGCAGTCGCAGCTCGAGAGCGAGCTGCTCGGCGACCTCGCCCCGCTGCTGCCGATCGTCAGCCCCGGCGCGAGCGACTCGGCGTCCTTCGACGAGACCCTCGAGCTGCTCACGCTCACCGGGCGCAGCCTGCCGCACGCGGTGTCGATGATGGTGCCGGAGGCCTGGGAGAACCAGGTGGGGATGGACGCCGACCTGCGGGCGTTCTACGAGTACCACTCGATGCTCATGGAGCCGTGGGACGGGCCGGCGGCGATCACGTTCACCGACGGTGCGATCGTCGGCGCGACGCTCGACCGCAACGGCCTGCGTCCGGGTCGCTTCCTCGTGACCGACGACGGGCTCGTCGTGATGGGGTCCGAGACCGGCGTCATCGACGTGCCGCCGGCGAAGGTCGTCCGGAAGGGCCGCCTGCGCCCGGGCCGGATGTTCGTCGTCGACACCGAGGCCGGCCGGATCATCGAGGACGACGAGGTCAAGCGCGAGCTGGCCGCGTCGGGCCCGTGGGCGCAGTGGCTCGACGAGGGCCGCATCAACCTCGCCGACCTGCCGGACCGCGAGCACATCGTGCACACCCCGGCGTCGGTCACCCGTCGTCAGCGCGCCTTCGGCTACACCGAGGAGGAGGTCCGCATCCTGCTGCGTCCGATGGCCCAGACCGGTGCGGAGCCGCTCGGTGCGATGGGGTCCGACACCCCGATCGCCGTGCTCTCCGAGCGCCCGCGGCTGCTGTTCGACTACTTCACGCAGCAGTTCGCGCAGGTCACGAACCCGCCGCTCGACTCGATCCGCGAGCAGGTCGTCACCTCGATGGGCATGGGGCTCGGCCCGGAGCGGAACCTCCTGAGCGCCGGTCCCGAGCACGCGAAGCAGATCGTGCTCGACTTCCCGGTCATCGACAACGACGAGCTCGCGAAGATCCAGCACTTCGAGACCACGTCCGGTCGGCACCTGACGGTCACGATCAAGGGCCTGTACCGGGTCGACGCGGGCAAGAAGGCGATGCAGAAGCGCATCGCGGCGGTCTGCGACGAGGTCGACCAGGCGATCGAGTCGGGCAAGCAGTTCATCGTGCTGTCCGACCGTGACGGCAACGCCGAGCAGGCGCCGGTCCCGAGCCTGCTGCTGCTCGCCGCCGTGCACCACCACCTCATCCGCACCGAGCAGCGCATGAAGGTCGGGCTCATCGTCGAGGCCGGCGACGTGCGGGAGGTCCACCACGTCGCGACCCTCATCGGCTACGGCGCCTCGGCGATCAACCCGTACCTGGCGATGGAGACCTGCGAGAACCTCGTGCGGTCCGGGATGATCACCGGGATCACGCCCGAACAGGCGGTGAAGAACGTCATCAAGGCGCTCGGCAAGGGCGTCCTGAAGATCATGTCGAAGATGGGCATCTCGACGGTGTCCAGCTACGCGGGCGCCCAGGCGTTCGAGGCCGTGGGCCTCAGCCAGGAGCTCGTCGACAAGTACTTCACGGGCACCTCGTCGATCCTCGGCGGCGTCGGCATCGACGTCATCGCGAAGGAGAACGCCGAGCGGCACGCCCAGGCGTACCCGCAGGACGGCGCGGTGCTCTCGCACGAGCGCCTGCAGACGGGCGGCGAGTACCAGTGGCGTCGCGAGGGACCGCCGCACCTGTTCAACCCCGACACGGTGTTCCGGCTGCAGCACGCCACCCGTGCGCGGCGGTACGACATCTTCCGCGAGTACTCGCAGGCCGTCGACGACCAGTCCGAGGACCTCATGACGCTCCGCGGGCTGTTCCGGTTCCGTACCGGCCAGCGGGAGCCGATCGCCCTCGACGAGGTCGAGCCGATCGAGTCGATCGTGAAGCGGTTCAACACCGGTGCGATGTCGTACGGCTCGATCTCGCAGGAGGCCCACGAGACCCTCGCCATCGCGATGAACCGCCTCGGCGGGCGGTCGAACACCGGCGAGGGCGGCGAGGACGTCGAGCGCCTGCTCGACCCCGAGCGGCGGAGCGCGATCAAGCAGGTCGCGTCCGGCCGCTTCGGCGTGACGAGCATGTACCTGACCCACGCGACCGACGTCCAGCTCAAGATGGCGCAGGGCGCGAAGCCGGGCGAGGGCGGGCAGCTGCCCCCGACCAAGGTGTACCCGTGGGTGGCGCGCACCCGGCACGCGACCGCGGGCGTCGGGCTCATCTCGCCGCCGCCGCACCACGACATCTACTCGATCGAGGACCTCAAGCAGCTGATCTTCGACGTGAAGCGGGCGAACCCGTCCGCTCGCGTCCACGTGAAGCTCGTCAGCCAGTCCGGCATCGGCGCGGTCGCCGCGGGCGTGACGAAGGCGCTGGCCGACGTCGTCCTCGTGTCGGGCCACGACGGGGGGACCGGGGCGTCGCCGCTCAACTCGCTCAAGCACGCGGGCACGCCGTGGGAGATCGGGCTGGCGGAGACGCAGCAGACCCTCATGCTCAACGGCATGCGCGACCGTGTGGTCGTGCAGGTCGACGGGCAGATGAAGACCGGCCGCGACGTCGTCGTGGCGGCGCTGCTCGGTGCCGAGGAGTACGGCTTCGCGACGGCACCGCTCGTCGTCGAGGGCTGCATCCTCATGCGCGTCTGCCACCTCGACACGTGCCCGGTGGGCGTCGCGACGCAGAACCCGGAGCTCCGCAAGCGCTTCACGGGCAAGCCCGAGTTCGTCGTGAACTTCTTCGAGTTCATCGCGCAGGAGGTCCGTGAGCTCCTCGCCGAGCTCGGATTCCGCTCGCTCGACGAGGCGATCGGCCAGGTCGACGCGCTCGACACCGACCGTGCTGTCGAGCACTGGAAGGCGTCCGGGCTCGACCTCGCGCCGGTGCTGCACGGCCCGCGGTTCGACCGCGACGAGCCCCGCCGGCACCTGCGTGAGCAGGACCACGAGCTCGACGAGCACTTCGACGTCCAGCTCGTCCAGCGGACCGCCGACGTCCTCGAGCACGGCGGCACCGTCGCGCTCGACCTGCCGATCCGCAACACCGAGCGCGCCGTCGGCACCATGCTCGGGCACGAGGTCACGCTCCGGCACGGCGAGCACGGCCTGCCGGCCGGGTCGATCGACATCACGCTGCGCGGGTCGGCCGGGCAGTCGCTCGGCGCGTTCCTGCCCGCCGGGATCACGCTCCGGCTGGTCGGCGACAGCAACGACTACGTCGGCAAGGGCCTGTCCGGTGGTTCGATCGTCGTCCGGCCGGACTCCGAGTCGGCCTTCGACGCGTCGGAGAACGTCATCGCCGGCAACGTCATCGGCTACGGCGCGACCCAGGGCAGCATGTTCATCCGCGGCATCGTGGGCGAGCGCTTCCTCGTGCGCAACTCCGGGGCCACCGCGGTGGTCGAGGGGGTGGGCGACCACGCGCTCGAGTACATGACCGGCGGCCTCGCCCTCGTCCTCGGGGAGACCGGTCGCAACCTCGGTGCCGGCATGTCCGGTGGCACCGCGTACGTCCGCGGCCTGCGTCGCGAGCACGTCAACGCGGAGGCCCTGGCGAGCGGCGAGCTCCGGCTCGAGGAGCTCGACAGTGCCGACGTCGAGATCGTCACCGACCTGCTGCGGCAGCACGAGGCCGAGACGGGGTCGACCCTCGCGGCCGACCTGCTCGCGTCGGGTGACCTCGGCGACTTCGTGAAGGTGCTCCCGCGCGACTACGCGGCCGTGCTCGAGACCCGTCGGCAGGCGGTCGACGAGGGCCTCGACCCGGACGGCACGGTCGTCTGGAACCGCATCCTGGAGGTGACCGGTGGCTGACCGGCACGCGCACACGACCACGCACACGACCACGACCACGACCCGGTTCGAACAGGAGGCGCACCATGGCTGACCCGAAGGGCTTCCTCAAGGTGCAGGAGCGCGAACTCCCGCCCCGCCGTCCCGTCCCGCTGCGGCTCATGGACTGGAAGGAGGTCTACGAGCAGCAGGAGTCCGGCGCCCTGAAGCGGCAGGCCGGTCGCTGCATGGACTGCGGCGTGCCGTTCTGCCACCAGGGGTGCCCGCTCGGCAACCTCATCCCCGAGTGGAACGACCTGACGTGGCGCGGCGAGGGTCGCCAGGCGATCGAGCGCCTGCACGCGACGAACAACTTCCCGGAGTTCACCGGGAAGCTCTGCCCCGCCCCGTGCGAGGCGTCCTGCGTGCTCGGCATCAACCAGCCGCCGGTCACCATCAAGCAGGTCGAGGTCTCGATCATCGACGAGGCGTACAAGAACGGCTGGGTCACCCCGCACCCGCCGGAGCGCCTGACCGGCAAGACGGTCGCGGTCGTCGGCTCGGGCCCCGCGGGCCTCGCGGCCGCGCAGCAGCTCACCCGTGCCGGCCACACCGTCGCGGTGTACGAGCGCGACGACCGGATCGGCGGCCTGCTCCGCTACGGCATCCCGGACTTCAAGATGGAGAAGCGCCAGATCGACGCGCGCCTCGCCCAGATGCAGGCCGAGGGCACCCGCTTCCGCGCGGGCGTCGAGATCGGGGTCGACATCACCTGGGACGACCTGAAGTCCCGCTACGACGCGGTCGTCGTCGCGACCGGTGCCACGGTGCCGCGCGACCTGCCGATCCCGGGGCGCGACCTCGCGGGCGTGCACTACGCCATGGAGTACCTCGTCCAGCAGAACAAGGCGAACGCCGGCACGACGGTGGACAACCAGGTGACCGCCGAGGGCAAGCACGTCGTCGTCATCGGCGGCGGCGACACCGGCGCGGACTGCATCGGCACGGCGCACCGCCAGGGCGCGCTCAGCGTGACCAACCTGGCGATCGGCAAGCAGCCGCCGCTCGAGCGTCCGTCCGAGCAGCCCTGGCCGATGTTCCCGACCGTGTTCGAGGTCACGAGCGCGCACGAGGAGGGCGGCGAGCGGCACTTCCTCGCGTCCACCGTCGAGTTCCTCGGCAACGCCGCGGGCGAGGTCCGCGCGCTGCGGGTCGCGGAGACCGAGTACCTCGACGGTCGTCGGGTGCCGAAGGCCGGGACCGAGCGGGAGATCCCGGCGGACCTCGTCCTCGTCGCGATGGGCTTCACCGGCCCGGAGACCGAGACGCTGGAGCCGCAGCTCGGCCTGCCGGTGACGGTGTCCGGCGCCGTCGCGCGCCAGGCCGACTACTCGACGAACGAGCCCGGCGTGTTCGTCGCCGGGGACGCCGGCCGCGGCCAGTCGCTCATCGTGTGGGCGATCGCCGAGGGCCGTGCCGCGGCGTCGAAGGTCGACGAGTACCTCGAGGGCTCGACGATCCTCCCGGCACCGGTCAAGGCCACCGACCGCGCGCTCACGGTGTGACCAGCGTGAACCCGTACGGAACACCGG
Source organism: Curtobacterium sp. NPDC089185 (assembly GCF_040685235.1). NCBI lineage: Bacteria > Bacillati > Actinomycetota > Actinomycetes > Micrococcales > Microbacteriaceae > Curtobacterium > Curtobacterium sp. NPDC089185. The sequence continues at coordinate 237,405 of NZ_JBFBHK010000006.1, forward strand.
ACCGACAGTGACCAGCAGGCCACCGGCACTCGATAGGGTGCTGGTGGCCTGCTCCCGTTCCGCGCGGCCCCACAGCGCGGAACCCCGGCACCATCCACCACACGAAGGAATCCATTGAGACGCGCAAAGATCGTTTCGACGCTCGGTCCGGCTACGTCGGACTACGAGACCGTCAAGGAGATCATCGAAGCGGGCGTCGACGTCGCCCGCCTCAACCTCAGCCACGGTGACTACAGCGTCCACGAGGCCAACTACGAGAACGTCCGCCGCGCGGCCGAGGACCTCGGCAAGCCGGTCGCGATCCTGGTCGACCTGCAGGGCCCGAAGATCCGCCTGGCGAAGTTCGCCGACGGCCCCCACCACCTCGACGTCGGCGACGTCTTCACCATCACCACCGAGGACGTCCCCGGCTCGAAGGAGATCTGCGGCACGACCTTCAAGGGCCTCCCGCAGGACGTCAAGCCCGGCGACCCGCTGCTCATCGACGACGGCCGCGTCCGGCTCCGCGTGCTCGACACCGACGGCGTGCGCGTCCGCACCGAGGTCGTCGTCGCCGGCACCGTCTCGAACAACAAGGGCATCAACCTGCCCGGCGTCGCCGTGAACGTCCCCGCGCTGAGCGAGAAGGACGAGGCCGACCTGCGCTGGGCGATCCGCCAGGGTGCCGACCTCATCGCACTGTCGTTCGTGCGCAACGCGAAGGACGTCGAGCGCGCGCACGAGATCATGGACGAGGAGGGCAAGCGCCTCCCCGTCATCGCCAAGGTCGAGAAGCCGCAGGCGGTCGACGCGCTCGAGGAGATCATCGACGCGTTCGACAGCATCATGGTCGCCCGCGGTGACCTCGGCGTCGAGCTCCCGCTCGAGGCCGTGCCGATCGTGCAGAAGCGTGCCGTCGAGCTGTCGCGTCGGATGGCGAAGCCGGTCATCGTCGCGACGCAGATGCTCGAGTCGATGATCTCGTCGCCGATCCCGACCCGCGCGGAGACCTCCGACGTCGCGAACGCCGTCCTCGACGGCGCGGACGCGGTCATGCTCTCGGGTGAGACCAGCGTCGGCGAGTACCCGGTGCAGACCGTCCGCACGATGGCCCGCATCGTGGAGTCCACCGAGGACCACGGCCTGGAGCGCATCGCGCCGCTCGGGACGAAGCCGCGCACGCTCGGCGGCGCCATCACGCTCGCCGCGGTCGAGATCGCGGAGTTCACCGAGGCCTCGTACCTCTGCGTGTTCACCGAGTCCGGCGACTCCGCCCGCCGCATGTCGCGCCTGCGCCACGGCCTGCCGATCATCGCCTTCACGCCGAACGAGGCGACCCGTCGCCGCATGGCGCTCACCTGGGGCGTCCGCTCGTTCCTGGTCGACCGGAAGACGCACACCGACGAGCTGTTCTCGCAGGTCGACGACGTGCTGCTCGCCAACGGCCTCGCCGCTCCCGGCGACCGGGTGATCGTCACGGCGGGTTCCCCTCCCGGCATCGAGGGGTCGACGAACGACCTCCGCGTGCACCGCGTCGGTGACGCGCACGCCGAGGCAGCACCCGCGTACGTGCGGGACTGACACCCGGTCACCACGCCGACGGGGCGCGGACGGGAGGCACGGCGCAGCACCGCGCGCCGCCTCCGGTCCGCGCCCCGTCGCGTCGCGCCCCTGGCCCCGGCCAGCCGCTCCGCCGCTAGGGCCGCGAGACGGCGCCGGCTTCGCGGAACGCCGCTCGCTCCGCGAGACGCACCCGGATCCAGGTGCGTCTCGTGTTCGCCAGGGCGTCTCGCGCGGACGCTCCCGTCTCGGGATCTGCGGGTCCGGGCCCGGTCCGACGGGTCGACGGCTCGACGCGTACCGGCCACCGCGCCGTGCCGGTGACCGGCCGTCGGACGGAACGGGCAGGATTGCCGGTGTGAGCCTCCAGGACGACCCCCGCACCGCCCCGACCGCAGCCGACGTCCGTCGCTGGCGCCGCTACCTGGCCGACGAGCGCGCGGAGGCGGCGGTCTACCGGAACCTCGCCGCGCGTCGGACCGGCGAGGAGCGCGAGATCCTCGCGTCCCTCGCCGAGGCCGAGGGGCGCCACGAGCAGCACTGGCTCGACCTGCTCGGCGACGACGTGGGACGACCGCTCCGCGGGAGCCTCCGCACGCGCGTGCTCGCCACCCTGGCGAAGCGGTTCGGCTCGGTCTTCGTGCTGGCGCTCATGCAGCGTGCCGAGGACCGCTCGCCCTACGCCGACGACGACGACGCGACGGCCCGCATGGCGGCGGACGAGCGCATCCACGGCGAGGTCGTGCGCGGGCTCGCGAACCGCGGGCGCATGCGGCTGTCCGGCACCTTCCGGGCTGCGGTCTTCGGGGCGAACGACGGCCTCGTGTCGAACCTCGCCCTCATCATCGGCATCAGCGCCTCCGGGGCGGACCGCCACTTCGTCCTGCTGAGCGGCGTCGCGGGCCTGCTCGCCGGCGCACTCTCGATGGGCGCGGGGGAGTACGTGTCGGTGCGGTCGCAGCGCGAGCTGCTCGACGCCTCCGCCCCGCACCCCGAGGCCGGTCGGGCGGTCGCCGACCTCGACGTCGACGCGAACGAGCTCGCGCTGGTCTACCGGGCGCGCGGGATGACCGAGGCGGACGCGCAGGCGCACGCGGACGAGGTCCTCGGCGGTCGGACGATCACCGCGGCCACGGCGGTCGACGACCACGAGGCGGTCGGCAACGGCACGAGTGCGGCGGTCTCGAGCTTCCTGTTCTTCGCCTCGGGCGCGATCATCCCGGTGCTGCCGTACCTGTTCGGACTCGAGGGGTGGCCGGCGATCGTCCTGGCCGCGGTGCTCGTCGGCATCGCGCTCCTCGGTACCGGCGCCGTCGTCGGCGTGCTCAGCGGGGCGTCCCCGCTCCGGCGCGCGCTCCGGCAGCTCGGGATCGGGTTCGGCGCCGCGATCGTGACCTACGGGCTCGGACTGCTGTTCGGGACGGGTTCGGCCTAGCGCGCCCGTCAGCGTCGCAGCGCGGCCCGCGGCGGCAGGAGCAGCAGCGTCGCGGACCCGACGACGACGAGCGCGATGCCGGAGAAGACGGTGAAGACCGTCAGGGCGAGACCGGGCGCCGTGAGCACCACCACGCCGCCGATGAGCGAGAGGACGCCGCTCACCGCCGACGGCAGTCGCGAGGACCCCGGGTGCCCGACGAACGCTCCCACCAGGGCGGCGACGCCCTCGAGGAGGAAGGCCACCCCGGCGAGCACCGCGTAGACGAGCAGCGGGACCGCCGGGTCGAGCAGTGTGACGAGTCCCGCGAGGCCCACGAGCGCGCCGACGACGCCGGAGGTCCACCGCCACGCCGGTGCCGTGCCGTGCCCCCGAACCGAGGCCACGACGCGCAGCACCCCGGCGACGACGAGGTAGACACCGAACACCAGGGCGACGAGGACCAGGGACGGTCGTGGCCAGACGACCGCGACGATGCCGAGGCCGATCGCGACCACGGCAGTCACCACGACGAACGCGCGGAACGTGCGCACGGCACGAGAGTCCACGGGCGCTCCTCCCACTCGGTCCCGCGAGGACACCGACGGTACCCGGCGGGCCGGGCCGGTGTCCGGTGTCGCACCGGGCAGCGGCCGGGAGGCGCGACACCCGTCGACCGGTCGGCCGACGGACGCGCGCCTCCCGCGCACAACCCCGCGGTTCAGGATCCCGAGGTCGGGGCCGGGGTCGGCGAGGCGGTCCCGTCGGCCCCGCCGTCCGCCGGCGGCGTGGGCTTCGCACCGTCGGCCGGCGGCGTGGGCTTGGCGCCGTCCTTCGACGGGGTGGGCTCGGCGCCGTCCTTCGGCGGCGTGGGCTTCGCGCCGTCCTCCGGCGGGGTGGGCTTCGCGCCGTCCTTCGGCTGCGGGGGCTGCACGCCGTCGGCCGGGGGCATCGCGACGCAGCCGGGCGCGGGCGCCGCACCCGGTCCGGAGCCGCCGGCAGCGGGCCCGTCCGCGGGGCCGCCGGAGGGCGCTCCGCTCGGCGCGCCGGAGGGGGCGCCGCTCGGAGCACCGGACGGGGCGCTGGTCGGTGCGCTCGTCGGCGCGTTCGGCGTGCCGGACCCGTCGGCGACCGCGGCGGTCACCCCGATGCCGCCGAGCAGCAGCGCGGCCGCCGCCGCGGAGCCGATCCCCACCCGGCGGAGGGTGCGGCGGCGGTCGCCCGTGCGGCCCGTGGTCTCGTCGTGTCGTTCGTCCTGCATGGTGGTCCTCCTCGGTCGGTCGCGGAGCCGTCTGCTCCGGCGACGTGGACGACGCTCGGATCCGTACCTGAAGCAGGACTGAAGCACAGTGTTCTTCCAGCCGGCTCCCTGCTCCGTGCAGGCACCGCCGACCTACGGTGTCCGCCGTGACCGCTCCCGCACGCATCCTCGTGGTCGAGGACGACGACTCCCTCCGCACCTCCGTCACGGCGACCCTCCGCGCCGAGGGGTTCCTCGTCGCCGAGGCCCCAGACGGCCGGGCGATCGTCGAGGACCTCGACCGGGCCGCCCCCGACCTCGTCCTGCTCGACTGGATGCTGCCCGGTCCGAGCGGCATCCTGCTCGCCGCCCGCATCCGCACGCGTTCGGACGCCGCCGTGGTCATGATGACCGCGCGCGACGAGCTCGACGACCGCCTGCGCGGGTTCGCCGAGGGCGCCGACGACTACGTCGTGAAGCCGTTCGCGATGGCCGAGCTCGTGGCGCGGGTCACCGCGGTGCTGCGCCGACGCGGTCGGGTGCCGTCGGTGATCGAGGTCGCCGACCTGGTCCTCGACCCGGACGCGGCGACCGTCCGACGCGCCGGCGTGCTGCTCGACCTGACCGCGACCGAGTTCCGGTTGCTGCGCTTCCTCGCCGAGAGCCGCGGGCGGACGGTGTCCAAGGGGCAGATCACCACGCAGGTGTGGGGCTACGAGGACATCGCGCCGAACCTCGTCGAGGTGCACCTCAGCGCCCTGCGCCGCAAGATGGAGGCGCACGGCCCGCGCCTCGTCCACACGGTCCGTGGGCTCGGCTACCGGCTCGCGGTCGACCGGGGTGCCGCGTGAGCGCCACGGCCGGTCGACTCCGCACGACGTCCCTCCGGCTTCGGACGGTCGTCGCGGTGCTCGTCCTGCTCGCCGTCCTGCTCGCCGCGCTCGTCGTCGCGGTCGAGGCGGTGCTCGGCGCACGACTGCGCGCTCAGGTCGAGGACCGGCTGCGCGACCGGGCGGCGGCCGCGGCAGCGCTCGTCGGCGTGCTCGACGCGGACGACCTGGCCGACCGGCTGTCGGCGCAGGGGCTCTCGGTGCGCATCGTCCAGCCCGACGGAGCCGCGGTCGAGGCCGGTCCGACACCGGACCAGCTGCGGTCCGGTCCGCCCGACCCGGCCGGGTTGCCCGGCCCGGCGGCGCGGGACCGCTACGGTGCCGCGCGCGGGGGATCGTCGGGCACGTCGGACGCGACGGGGACGCTGTCCGGTGGCACGGGGTCCGGCGCGACCGTCGTGTCCTCGAGCACGCAGGAGGACGACGGGGTGCTGACGCTGCGGTCCGAGCTCGACGACGGCACGCGGATCACGCTCACCGCCGGCACGCGTGACGTGCAGGAGACCCTGACGCAGCTCGGTTGGGTGATGGGTGGTGCGTCGGCGGCGTTCCTCGGGGTGGCCGTCATCGGTGTCGTGCTGGTCGTCCGCCGCGCGCTCCGTCCGCTCGACGAGGTCACGGCGACGGCGCGATCCATCGCCGACGGGGACCGCGGGCGCCGCCTCCGGCCCTCGCGCACCGACACCGAGATCGGTCGGGTGGCCGCCGCGTTCGACGAGATGCTCGACGCGGTCGAGGGTGCCGAGGCCCAGGCGGTGGCCGCGGAGGAACGCGTCCGCACCTTCCTCTCCGACGCGGCGCACGAACTGCGGACCCCCGTCGCCGGGGTGCGGGCCGCGGCGGACACGCTCGTCCGGAGCGGCGGCGACGACCGGGCGACCGACGAGGTCCTCGCCGTGCACGTCGTGCGGCAGGCCGACCGGGCGGCACGGCTCGTCGACGACATGCTCACCATGGCGCGACTGGACCGGGGCATCCCACTCGACCGGCACCGGACCGACCTGGTCGCGTGGCTCCGGACGGAGGTCGACCGGCTCGAGCTGCGGCTGCCGGGGATCGCCCTGCTGCCCGTCCTGCCCGACGGGCCGGTGCCCGCCGAGGTCGACCCCGACCGCCTGGCGCAGGTCCTCGGCAACCTCGTCGACAACGCCGCCCGAGCGACCGCGGGCACCGGCACCGTCCGGGTCGCCCTGTCGACCGCGTCCGGGTCGGCGGTGCTGACCGTCGAGGACGACGGGCCCGGAATTCCGTCCACCGAGCGCGAGCGGGTCTTCGACCGGCTCGTGCGACTCGAGGACGCCCGGGACGTGCGCTCCGGCGGGGCGGGCCTCGGGCTCCCCATCGCACGGGGCATCGCCGTCGCGCACGGCGGCACGCTCGTCCACGGCGCAGAGGGGGACCTCGGTGGTGCGGTGTTCGTCCTCGTGGTCCCGCGGTGTGCCGCCGTCGACGCCGGACCGTCGGAGGTCGACCTGCGCGAGGTCGTGGCCGGGCGACCCGCCTGACGCCGGATCCCGGCGACCAGCCCCCTGGTGCCCGGCCGCCGAGGTCGCTAGCGTCGGACCATGGACCCCGTCCTCCTCCTCACGATCGCCGGCATCGTCGTCGCGGTGCTCGGGTGGACCGCGCGCTTCCTCGGCTGGACGTCCGTTGGTCGTCGGCACGACGTCCCGGACCCGAGCGGCACGATGCAGGGGAGCACGACCCCGTCGGACGGCACGACGCACGGGCACCACTCCGGTTCCGACCTCGGGGGTGGGCACCACGGTTGAGGCAGCGCGGGTCGTCGCCGTCGGTCGCGACGACGAGCACCGGTTCAGCAAGCCGGTGGTCGACGAGGTCACCCTGGTCGCGGGGTGGGGGATCGAGGGCGACGCGCACGCCGGGACCACCGTGCAGCACCGCTCCCGGGTCGCACGGGACCCGTCGCAGCCGAACCTCCGACAGGTGCACCTGCTGCACGCCGAGGTGTTCGACGAGGTCGCCCGGTCGGGACACCGCGTCGCCCCGGGCGACATGGGCGAGAACGTCACCACCCGCGGCGTCGACCTGCTCGGGCTGCCGACCGGCACGCTGCTGCACCTCGGCGATGACGCCTGCGTCCGGGTCACCGGTCTGCGGAACCCCTGCCAGCAGATCAACGACTTCGAACCCGGGCTGCTCCGTGCCGTGCTGGGACGGGCCGAGGACGGCTCGGTCGAGCGGAAGGGCGGGGTGATGGCGGTCGTGGTGACGGGCGGTGTGGTGCGCGCCGGCGACCGGATCCGCGTCGAGCTCCCGGCGGGCGAGCCGCAGCCGCTCGTGCCGGTGTGACGACCCGGGCCGGGGTGCGTCCCTGCTAGCCTGGTGTCCTCGCGAGTGTGGTGGAACGGTAGACACGGGGCACTCAAAATGCTCTGCCTCACGGCGTGCGGGTTCGAGTCCCGCCACTCGTACGAACGATGCTCACGGCCCGACGCTCACGGCGCTGGATCTCGGCACTCCTGCTGGGCATCTGACGAACCAGTCCTGCTCCGTCTAGTAGGCTCTCGCTCGTGAGTGACACAGAAGCAACCCCAGCAGCACCGCGTCGCGTCGTCGTCGCCGAGGACGAGTCGCTCATCCGTCTCGACATCGTCGAGATCCTCCGCGACAACGGGTTCGACGTGGTCGGCGAGGCCGGCGACGGCGAGACCGCCGTCCAGCTCGCGACCGACCTCCGCCCGGACCTCGTCGTCATGGACGTCAAGATGCCCCAGCTCGACGGCATCTCCGCGGCCGAGAAGCTCTCCAAGAACCACATCGCTCCGGTGGTCCTCCTCACGGCGTTCAGCCAGAAGGACCTCGTCGAGCGTGCGACCGAGGCCGGCGCGCTCGCCTACGTCGTCAAGCCGTTCACCCCGAACGATCTGCTGCCCGCGATCGAGATCGCCCTCTCGCGGCACCAGCAGATCATCACGCTCGAGGCCGAGGTCGCCGACCTGGTCGAGCGCTTCGAGACCCGCAAGCTCGTCGACCGCGCCAAGGGCCTGCTCAACGAGAAGATGGGCCTGACCGAGCCCGAGGCGTTCCGCTGGATCCAGAAGGCCTCGATGGACCGCCGCCTGACCATGCACGACGTCGCGAAGGCGATCATCGAGCAGCTCAGCGCCAAGAAGTAACGAGCACCCGCTCGCTCACGCGGCAGCGCCGTCGGACCTCGTCCGGCGGCGCTGTTGCGTCCCGGCCGCGGCAGGAGCCGGACGGGAGGCGCGGGTCGGCCCCGCCGCCGAGCCCGCCACCTGGCAGGGTGGGGGCATGGACGACGTGGTGATCCGTTCCTCCCGGCCGGGGGACATGACGGCGGTGGCCGACCTGCGGTGGCGGTGGAGCGTCGAGGAGGACGGCGCCGTCCCGACGGTGACCCCCGACGAGTACCGCGACGCGATGACGGCCTTCGCCGCGGAGCACGCGGACTCGCACCGGTGCGTGGTTGCCGAGCGCGACGGGGTCGTGCTGGGGATGGCGTGGCTCGCCGTGCACCCTCGGCCGCCGGCGCCGCACCGGCCGCGCGGACGCGTGACCGCCGAGTTGCAGACCGTCTACGTGCACCCCGACCTGCGCGGCGGAGGCGTCGCCGGACGCCTCGTCACGGCCCTGCTCGACCTCGCCGACGAGCTCGGCGCGGAGCGCACCGCGGTGCACTCGAGCGTCGTCGGCGAGGCGCTCTACCGACGGCTCGGCTTCGGGGACGCGCGCCTGCTGCTGCAGCGACCGCCCGAGGACTGAACCGCTAGCGCCGCTCGCGGATCATGTTGGTGATGCGGACGGTCGAGCAGCGGCGGCCCTCGTCGTCGGTCAGCACGATCTCGTGCGTCGTGAGCGTGCCGCCCAGGTGGATCGCGGTGCAGGTGCCGGTGACCCGGCCGCTCGTCGCGCTGCGCGAGTGCGAGGCGCTGAGCTCGATGCCGACGGCGTAGCGGCCCGGGCCGGCGTGCACGTTCGCGGCCATGGACCCGAGGCTCTCGGCGAGGACCACGTAGGCGCCGCCGTGCAGGAGACCGACCGGCTGGCGGTTGCCCTCGACGGGGATCGACCCGACGGCACGCTCGGCCGTGAGCTCGGTGACGACCATTCCCATCTTCTCGGCGAGCTCACCGAGACCCCGGTCCGCGAGGCGGGGGTCGACGGCGTCGGTCGTGGTCGCTTCGTCGGTCACGCTCGAGGACTCCCGTGTCGGATCGCGTCGGTAGGCTGTCCTGGTGTCGGACTCCGCAAAGCCTACCCTCATGGTCATCGACGGCCACTCGCTCGCCTTCCGGGCGTTCTACGCGCTCCCGGTCGACAGCTTCGTGAACCGCGAGGGGCAGCACACGAACGCCATCCACGGCTTCATCTCGATGCTGCTCATGCTCCTCCAGCGCGAGAAGCCGACCCACCTCGCGGTCGCGTTCGACATCTCCCGGTTCTCCTTCCGCACGCGGGAGTACGAGGACTACAAGGGCACCCGGTCCGAGACCCCTGCGGAGTTCAAGGGCCAGATCCCGCTCCTGCAGCAGGCGCTCGAGGCGATGGGCATCACGACGGTGACCAAGGAGGACTACGAGGCCGACGACATCCTCGCGACCCTCGCCCGGCAGGGTTCCGAGCAGGGCTACCAGGTGTACGTGGTGTCCGGCGACCGCGACTCGATCCAGCTCGTGAACGACGACGTCACGCTGCTCTACCCGTCGGTCCGCGGCGTCTCCGAGCTCACCCGCTACGACCGCGACAAGGTGTACGAGCGGTACGGCATCGAGCCGCACCAGTACCCGGACATCGCGGCGCTCGTGGGTGAGACGAGCGACAACCTGGTCGGCATCGACAAGGTCGGGGAGAAGACCGCCGTCAAGTGGATCACCGCGTACGGTTCGCTCGACGGGGTGCTCGAGCACGCCGACGAGATCAAGGGCGTCGTCGGCAACAACCTCCGCGAGCAGCGGGACCGCGCGATCCGGAACCGGAAGCTCAACCGGCTCGTCAACGACGTCGAGCTGCCGGTCGGTCCGGGCGACGTCGCCCTGCGACCGCTCGACGAGCAGGCCGTGCGTGACCTCTTCGCGAAGCTGCAGTTCCGCACCCTGCTCGACCGTGTCTTCAAGGTCGCGGGCAACGGGGAGCCGAGCGAGGCGGGTGACGCTCCCGGCACGGTCGACAGCGGCGCCCCGACCCCGCCGAAGGTCACGACGATCATCGACGAGGAGCTCGGCCACTGGCTCGAGCGCAAGGGCGCGAACGACGCCGAGAACGGCTTCGGGGTCGCGGTCGAGGTCATCGACGGTCGGCTCAGCGCGATCGGCATCGCCACCCACGACGACGCCGTGCTCGTGCCGGGCGGGAGCGGCGCGAAGGACTACGAGCAGCTCGCCGCGTGGTTCGCCTCCGACGCCCCGAAGCACTTCCACGACGCCAAGACCGCGATCAAGGCGCTCGCCACCGTCGGCATCACGGTGCGCGGCATCGCGGGCGACGCCCGGCTCACCGGGTGGCTCGCGCAGCCCGGCAAGCAGGGCCAGCCCCTCGCCGACCTCGTGTACCAGGAGCTCGGCGAGGAACTCCCCACCGCCGACCCGAACCAGCTCGTCCCCGAGACCGACCCGGTGAACATCGGCGTGCACGCCTGGTACGTGCTCCGGGTCGACACCGCGCTGCGCGCCCGGGTCGACGAGTCCTCGCTCCGGGTGCTCGACACCATCGAGCTCCCGCTGGTCCCGGTCCTCGCGGGCATGGAGACCGTCGGCGTCGGCATCGACCGGCCGGTGCTCACCGGGCTGTCGCACGACCTGGGGGAGCGTGCCGCCGAGCTCGCGCAGCAGGCCTTCGCGGAGATCGGGCACGAGGTGAACCTGGGGTCGCCGAAGCAGCTGCAGGAGGTCCTGTTCACCGAGCTCGCGATGCCGAAGACCCGCAAGACGAAGACGGGCTTCTCCACCGATGCCGCGAGCCTGGCGGACCTGCAGGAGCAGCACCCGCACCCGTTCCTCGGTCTGCTGCTGCAGCACCGCGACGCCACGAAGCTCCGGCAGATCGTCGACACCCTCGACGCCGCGGTCGTCGAGGGCCGCATCCACACGAGCTACGAGCAGACCGGCAGCAGCACGGGCCGCATCTCGTCGAACGACCCGAACCTGCAGAACATCCCCGTCAAGACCGCGGTCGGGCGGCGGGTCCGCTCGGCCTTCGCGGTCGCGGAGCCGTACACGACGCTCGTCACCGCCGACTACTCGCAGATCGAGATGCGCATCATGGCGCACCTGTCCGGCGACCCGGGCCTCATCCAGGCGTTCAACGAGGGCGAGGACCTGCACCGCTTCGTCGGCGCGCGCGTCTTCGGTGTGGAGCCGGTGGACGTCAGCCCGGAAATGCGCACGAAGGTCAAGGCCATGTCCTACGGCCTGGCGTACGGCCTGAGCCCGTTCGGGTTGTCGAAGCAGCTCCGGATCGAGCAGTCCGAGGCCCGGACGCTGATGAACGAGTACTTCGCGCGCTTCGGCTCGGTCCGCGACTACCTGCGCGGCGTCGTCGAGCAGGCGCGTGAGGACGGCTACACCGAGACGATCTTCGGTCGTCGGCGCCCCTTCCCGGACCTCAAGAGCCCGAACCGCGTGCTCCGCGAGAACGCCGAGCGCGCGGCGCTGAACGCGCCGATCCAGGGCTCTGCGGCGGACATCATGAAGATCGCGATGCTCGGTGTCGACGAGGACCTCCGCGAGGGCGGCATGGCCTCCCGCCTGCTGCTCCAGGTGCACGACGAGCTCATCCTCGAGGTCGCGCCCGGCGAACAGGAGCGGGTCGAGGAGGTCCTGCGGACCCGCATGGGCGGAGCCGCCGAGCTGAGCGTGCCGCTCGACGTTTCCGTCGGCGTCGGTTCGAACTGGGAGGCCGCGGCGCACTGACGCGCGGGACCGCACCAGCGCGCCCCCGACCCGTGGGTAGGGTCGGGGCATGAGCGACAACCGACCCGTCCGCCAGCCCTCCGCCGTCGACCGCGTCGCCGAGGACTGGGTCACCACCCTCGTCGACCTCGACCCGACCGTCGCGACGTACATCGGGGCTCCGGGTCGCACCGACGGGTACGGCGACACGTCCCCCGCGGGTGCCGACGCCCTCGCCGACGCGGCCCGTGCAGCGCGCCGGACGCTCGACGCGACGGACGCCGTGGACGCCGTCGACCGCGTGACGAAGACCGACCTCGGTGCCGAGCTCGACCTCGTCTTGGAGTCGCACGACCGTCGACTGCACCTGCGCGACCTCAACGTCATCCAGAGCCCCGCCCAGGAGCTCCGCGACGTGCTCGACCTCATGCCGACGGCGACGACGGACGACTGGCAGGACGTCGCCGGACGGCTGTACGCGCTGCCCGAGGCACTGGAGGGACACCGCGAGACCCTGCTGCAGGGCACCCGTGAGCAGGTCACGCCGGCACGTCGCCAGGTCGCGCTCGTCGCCGAGCAGGCCGCCCGCAACGGCGCCGAGGACGGCTTCTTCCGGCAGCTCGTCGACGGCGCGACGCTCGAGGGCGGTGGTCCGCTGCCCGAGTCGCTCCGCTCCGAGCTCGCCCGGGGCGCCGAGGTCGCGGCGGCCGCGTACCGCTCGTTCGGCGGCTTCCTCGAGCACGAGCTCCTGCCCCTGGCCACGCCGGTCGACGCCGTCGGGCGCGAGGACTACGAGCTGCACTCCCGCCGCTTCCTCGGGGCGGTCGTGGACCTCGACGAGACGTACGAGTGGGGGATCGAGGAGCTCGCCCGGATGCGCGAGGAGCAGGAGCGCATCGCCGACCGCATCGAGTCCGGCGCGTCGGTGGCCCGGGCGATCGAGGTCCTCGACGCCGACCCGGCCCGCATCCTGCACGGCACGGACGCCCTGCAGCGGTGGATGCAGGAGACGAGCGACGCCTCCATCCGCGCGATGGACGGCACCTACTTCGACATCGCCGACCCGATCAAGCGACTGGAGTGCCGGATCGCCCCCACCCAGGAGGGCGGCATCTACTACACCGGCCCGTCCGACGACTTCTCGCGGGCCGGCCGGATGTGGTGGTCGGTGCCGCAGGGCGTGACCGAGTTCGGGACCTGGCGCGAGAAGACCACGGTCTACCACGAGGGCGTCCCGGGTCACCACCTGCAGATCAGCCAGGCGGTGCACAACCGCGGGGAGCTCAACACCTGGCGGCGTCAGCTCGCCGGACCGTCCGGTCACGTGGAGGGCTGGGCGCTCTACGCCGAGCGGCTCATGGAGCAGCTCGGGTTCCTCGACGACGACGGCGACCGGCTCGGCATGCTCGACGGACAGCGCATGCGAGCCGCCCGTGTCGTGCTCGACATCGGCGTGCACCTGCAGAAGACGAACCCCGACGGCGGCGGCTGGACGTGGGAGTACGCGCTCGACTTCATGGGGCAGAACGTCAACATGGCGCCGGAGTTCGTGCAGTTCGAGGTCGCCCGGTACTTCGGGTGGCCGGGGCAGGCACCGTCCTACAAGGTCGGGCAGCGCGTCTGGGAGTCGATCCGCGACGAGCTCGCCGCCCGCGAGGGTACGGCGTTCGACCTCAAGGCCTTCCACCACCGCGCACTCGCGCTCGGCGGCGTCGGACTCGACACGCTGCGGAGTGCGCTGCTCGACTGACCGGGGGACCCGCGACACGCGCGACACGCCCGGTTGTGGGGCCCACGGCCCTGCGGCTAGACTCAATCGGCGCAATCCGCGCCAACCAACCACTGCCATGACGGCTCGCACCGACGTTCGGTGCGGACCAGGGGGTCGCTCCCTCGCCGTCACGGCCCGACTCATGTCCGTTCGGAGCAATCTCTACATGACAACCACCACGACCAAGGCTCCCAAGCAGGTCGCCATCAACGACATCGGCTCGGCTGATGACTTCCTGGCCGAGGTCGAGAAGACCCTCAAGTTCTTCAACGACGGCGATCTGATCTCCGGAACCGTCGTGAAGATCGACCGCGACGAGGTCCTCCTCGACGTCGGCTACAAGACCGAGGGTGTCATCCCCTCGCGCGAACTCTCGATCAAGCACGACGTCGACCCCAACGAGGTCGTCGAGGTCGGCGACGAGGTCGAGGCCCTGGTCCTCCAGAAGGAGGACAAGGAAGGTCGCCTCATCCTGTCGAAGAAGCGTGCGCAGTACGAGCGCGCGTGGGGCGACGTCGAGAAGATCAAGGAGTCCGACGGCGTCGTGACCGGCACGGTGATCGAGGTCGTCAAGGGCGGCCTGATCGTCGACATCGGTCTCCGCGGCTTCCTCCCCGCCTCGCTCATCGAGCTGCGTCGCGTCCGCGACCTGACCCCGTACCTGGGCCAGGAGCTCGAGGCGAAGATCCTCGAGCTCGACAAGAACCGCAACAACGTGGTCCTCTCGCGCCGCGCCCTGCTCGAGCAGACGCAGTCCGAGTCGCGCACCACCTTCCTCAACAACCTCCACAAGGGCCAGGTCCGCAAGGGCATCGTGTCGTCGATCGTCAACTTCGGTGCGTTCGTCGACCTGGGTGGCGTCGACGGTCTCGTCCACGTCTCCGAGCTCTCCTGGAAGCACATCGAGCACGCCAGCGAGGTCGTCGAGGTCGGTCAGGAAGTCACCGTCGAGATCCTCGAGGTGGACCTGGACCGCGAGCGCGTGTCGCTCTCGCTCAAGGCCACGCAGGAGGACCCGTGGCAGGTCTTCGCCCGCACCCACGCGATCGGTCAGATCGCGCCGGGCAAGGTCACGAAGCTCGTGCCGTTCGGTGCCTTCGTCCGCGTCGCGGACGGCATCGAGGGTCTCGTCCACATCTCGGAGCTCTCGAACAAGCACGTCGAGCTCGCCGAGCAGGTCGTCTCCGTCGGTGACGAGGTCTTCGTCAAGATCATCGACATCGACCTCGACCGTCGCCGCATCTCGCTCAGCCTCAAGCAGGCGAACGAGGGCGTGGACCCGGAGGGCACCGAGTTCGACCCGGCGCTCTACGGCATGCCGACCGAGTACGACGACCAGGGCAACTACAAGTACCCGGACGGCTTCGACCCGGAGACGAACGAGTGGCTCGAGGGCTACGACACCCAGCGCACCGAGTGGGAGGGCCAGTACGCGGCCGCCCAGTCGCGCTGGGAGGCCCACAAGGCGCAGGTCGCGAAGACCATCGCCGACGAGGCGCAGGGCAACTTCGACCTGCCGGCCAGCGCGTCGACCTCCTCGTCGTCGTCGTTCACGAGCGAGACGAACGGTCAGGGCACCCTGGCCGACGACGCTTCGCTCGCGGCGCTCCGCGAGAAGCTCAGCTCGAACAACTGATCGAGCGGGTCGCACCGTCCCGGAAGCCCGGCACCCCTCACGGGGTGCCGGGCTTCCGGCGTTCCACGGCGTGCTGGGTAGCCTGGGGCGGTGCGCATCATCGGTCTGACAGGCGGCATCGCCGCGGGCAAGTCCACCGTCTCCCGTCGTTGGGCGGAGCACGGTGCCGTCGTGGTCGACGCGGACCGGCTGGCGCGGGAGGCGGTCGCACCCGGCAGCCCCGGGCTCGCCCGTGTGGCGGAGCGGTTCGGGCCGGGCGTGCTCGCAGCCGACGGCTCGCTCGACCGCCCCGCCCTCGGCAGCATCGTGTTCGCGGACGCCGACGCTCGGAGGGACCTCGAGGCGATCACGCACCCGGAGGTGTGGCGGCTCGCGCAGCAGGCCTTCGACGCCGCCGAGGCCGCCGACCCGGAGGCGCTCGTCGTGTACGACGTCCCGCTGCTGGCCGAGGCCCGCGGCCGGCGTCCGATCGCCTTCGACGCCGTCGTCGTGGTGGACGCACCGGCCGAGCAACGGGTCGAGCGGCTGGTGGCGTTCCGCGGCGCCACGCGGGACGAGGCCGAGCGGCGGGTCGGGGCACAGGCGTCCGACGCCGAGCGGCTGGCCCTCGCCGACCACGTCGTCGACGCCACGGGGACGGTCGACGAGACGATCCGGTCCGCCGACGACGTCTGGGCACGCCTGACCCGCTGACGCTGTGGGCGATCAGGGCCGTCCGGTGTCGGCGGCGCCGACTACCGTTGCAGGCATGGCAGTGTCGATCGAGCCCACGCGGGCGATCCGTCCGTTCGAGGTCATCAGCGAGTACTCGCCGAGCGGCGACCAGCCGGCGGCGATCGCCGAACTCGCCGGCCGCATCAACGCCGGTGAGACCGACGTCGTGCTGCTCGGCGCCACCGGTACGGGCAAGTCCGCGACGACGGCCTGGCTCATCGAGCAGGTCCAGCGGCCGACGCTCGTCCTCGCCCACAACAAGACGCTCGCCGCGCAGCTCGCGAACGAGTTCCGAGGTCTGCTGCCGAACAACGCCGTCGAGTACTTCGTCTCGTACTACGACTACTACCAGCCCGAGGCGTACGTCCCGCAGACGGACACGTTCATCGAGAAGGACTCCTCGGTCAACGCCGAGGTCGAGCGCCTCCGCCACTCGACGACCAACTCGCTGCTGAGTCGCCGCGACGTCGTCGTGGTCTCGACCGTGTCCTGCATCTACGGTCTCGGGACGCCGGAGCAGTACATGAACGCGTCGATCGCCCTGCACGTCGGCCAGACCATCTCGCGCGACCAGCTCGTCCGCAAGTTCGTCGGGATGCAGTACCAGCGCAACGACGTCGACTTCGCGCGCGGCACCTTCCGGGTGCGCGGCGACACCATCGAGATCATCCCGATGTACGAGGAGCACGCGATCCGCATCGAGATGTTCGGTGATGAGATCGAGGCCCTCTCGTCGCTGCACCCGCTGACCGGCAACGTGATCGCCGACCTCCCGGGCGTCTCGATCTTCCCGGCGTCGCACTACGTGGCCGACACCGACGTCATGCACCGTGCGATCGAGCGCATCAAGGACGAACTGGCCGACCGTCTCGCCGAACTGGAGGGCCAGGGCAAGCTGCTCGAGGCCCAGCGGCTCCGGATGCGCACGACCTTCGACATCGAGATGATGGAGCAAATCGGGTTCTGCTCGGGCATCGAGAACTACTCGCGCCACATGGACGGCCGCGACGCCGGCGAGGCCCCGCACTGCCTCATCGACTACTTCCCGGACGACTTCCTCATCGTCATCGACGAGTCGCACGTCACGGTGCCGCAGATCGGCGCCATGTACGAGGGCGACGCCTCGCGCAAGCGCACGCTCGTCGAGCACGGGTTCCGCCTGCCGAGCGCTCTCGACAACCGCCCGCTGACGTGGGAGGAGTTCCTCGAGCGCGTCGGGCAGAAGGTGTACCTGTCCGCCACCCCCGGCAAGTACGAGCTCGGGGTCACGGACAGTGTCGTCGAGCAGATCATCCGCCCGACCGGCCTGGTCGACCCCGAGATCGTCGTCAAGCCGAGCGACGGCCAGATCGACGACCTGCTCGAGGAGATCAAGCTGCGCTCCGAGCGTGACGAGCGCGTGCTCGTCACGACGCTCACGAAGCGCATGGCCGAGGAGCTCACCGACTTCCTCGGCAACGCGGGGGTGCGGGTCCGGTACCTCCACTCCGACGTCGACACCCTCAAGCGCGTCGAGCTCCTCACCGAGCTGCGGCAGGGCGTGTACGACGTGCTGATCGGCATCAACCTGCTCCGCGAGGGGCTCGACCTGCCCGAGGTCTCGCTCGTGGCGATCCTCGACGCCGACAAGGAGGGCTTCCTGCGGTCCTCGACGTCGCTCATCCAGACCATCGGTCGCGCCGCCCGCAACGTGTCCGGGCAGGTGCTCATGTACGCGGACAAGATCACGGACTCGATGCGGCAGGCGATCGACGAGACCGACCGGCGTCGCGAGAAGCAGGTCGCGTACAACCTGGAGCACGGCATCGACCCGCAGCCGCTCCGCAAGAAGATCGCGGACATCACCGAGGTCCTGCAGCGCGAGAGCGACGACACCAAGGCGCTGCTCCAGGGCCGCCCGGGTGCCGACGGACGTCGCTCGCCGACGCCGAACCTACGACGCGAGGGCATCGCCGGCGAGGGCGCGACCCAGCTCGAGGCGACCATCGGCGACCTCAACGACCAGATGCTCCAGGCGGCGGCGGAGCTGAAGTTCGAGCTCGCGGCCCGCCTGCGCGACGAGGTCCAGGACCTCAAGAAGGCCCTTCGGCAGATGGAGTCGGCCGGCCATGTCCGGTGACGCCGGCCGTCGCACCGTCGTCGTCACCGGCGCCAGTGCGGGCCTGGGGTACCACGCCGCGGAGCAGCTCGCGGCGCAGGGTCACCGCGTCGTGCTGGCGACCCGGAACCCCGACCGCGGTCTCGCGGCCGAGCGGAGCATCCGGGCGCACGTGGACGACGCCGACCTGGTGCACCTCCACCTCGACCTCGCCGACCTGGACAGCGTCCACGCCGCCGCCGCGACCCTCGCGGAACTGGGACCGGTGCACGCGCTGCTCAACAACGCGGGTGTCGTGGGGTCGTCCGAGCAGCGGTCGACCGCCCAGGGACTCGAACTGCAGGTCGGCACGAACCACCTCGGGCACTTCGCCTGGACCGCGCTGGTGCTGCCCCTGCTCGACCAGGACGACGGCCGCGTGGTGCACCTCGGGTCGATCGCGCACCGCTTCGTCACCCTCGACCGGCGCGACCCCCTGGCGGTCGGTCGCTACGACGGCCACCGGCAGTACGCCCGGAGCAAGCTCGCCGTGATGCTGTTCGGCTTCGAGCTCGCGCAGCGGCTCGGCGACGCGGGTTCGGCGGTCCGGAGCGTCGTCGCGCACCCGGGGCTCGCGCTCGACGCCGCCGGGCCCGCGCGTCCGGACGTCGCGCCGGCCCGGTCCGAGCCCGCCTGGATGCGCGCCGGATCCGGGTGGATCGCCCAGGGCAAGGACGCCGGTGCCCGCCCGCTCGTGCACGCGGCCGTCGGCGACGGGGTCCGGTCGGGGGAGTACTGGGGACCGGACGGGCCGCTGCAGCTCGCCGGTGCGCCGGCGACCGTGCCGGCGCGGTCGCGGGCGCACGACCGCACGGCGGCGGCACGGCTCTGGACCGCGAGCGAGCGGGCCACGGGCGTCGCGTTCGCTCTCGACGCACTCGTCTGAGTCGATCCGGTCCGCCACGCCGGGACGGATGTCGGTCGGGCTTCGTACAATCGTCTGCGATGACCATCACTTCTGACCGCGGAACCGCGACCCCGGGCGGGAGCGCCTTCGGCGAGCCCGCCGACCTCCACCTCCCCGGCGGGACCGCGCCGCACAGCACCTCGACGCTCAGCGTGCGCGGTGCCCGTGTCCACAACCTCCGCGACGTCGACCTCGAGATCCCCCGTGACTCGCTCGTGGTCTTCACCGGGCTCTCGGGCTCCGGCAAGTCCTCGCTCGCATTCGACACGATCTTCGCCGAGGGCCAGCGCCGCTACGTCGAGTCGCTGTCCGCGTACGCGCGGCAGTTCCTCGGTCAGGTTGACCGTCCGGACGTCGACTTCATCGAGGGCCTGTCGCCCGCGGTGTCGATCGACCAGAAGTCGACGAACCGCAACCCGCGGTCGACCGTGGGCACGATCACCGAGGTCTACGACTACATGCGCCTGCTGTGGGCGCGCATCGGTGTCCCGCACTGCCCCGTCTGCGGCGAGGTGATCAGCAAGCAGAGCGTGCAGCAGATCGCCGACCAGCTCATGGCGTTCGAGTCGGGCACGCGGTTCCAGGTCCTGGCGCCCGTCGTCTCGAAGAAGAAGGGCGAGTTCGTCGACCTCTTCCAGGAGCTCGCCGCGTCCGGCTACGCCCGCGCGATCGTCGACGGGGAGCGCGTGCAGCTGAGCGACCCGCCCAAGCTCAAGAAGCAGGTCAAGCACGACATCGCGGTGATCGTCGACCGGCTCGTGGCGAGCGACGACATCCTCGGCCGGCTGACGGACTCGCTCGAGACCGCGCTGCGCCTGACGAACGGCACGGTGGCGATCGACCTCGTCGACCACGAGGGCCCCGGCGCGGTCCGGACGTACTCCGAGAACCTGTCCTGCCCGAACAACCACCCGCTCGCGCTGACCGAGATCGAGCCCCGCACCTTCTCGTTCAACGCGCCCTTCGGCGCGTGCCCCGAGTGCTCGGGCCTCGGGACGCGGATGTCCGTCGACCCGGACCTCGTGCTCGGCGACCCCGAGGCATCGCTCCGCGACGGTGTGCTGCTGCCGTGGACGGGCACGAGCGGGCTGTACTCGTACTTCGAGAAGCTCCTCTCCGGTCTGGGCAAGGACCTCGGGTTCGACCTGGACACCCCGTGGAACCGGCTCGATCCGACCGTGCAGGCCGCGATCCTGACCGGCAAGGACTTCCAGGTGTCGGTCTCGTGGAAGAACCGCTTCGGACGCGAGATGCGCTACACGAGCGGGTTCGAGGGCGTCATGCCCTACATCGAGCGCAAGTTCGCCGAGGCCGAGTCGGACTCGCAGCGACAGCGCTTCCAGGGCTACCTGCGCGAGGTCCCGTGCCCGGTGTGCGACGGCACGCGCCTGAAGCCCGAGGTCCTGGCCGTGACGGTCGACGGCCGCAGCATCGCCGACGTCACCGACATGTCGCTCGACCAGGCCTACGGGTTCATGGACGAGCTGACGCTCACCGACCGCGAGGCCCACATCGCCGCCGCGGTGCTCCGCGAGATCCGCGCCCGCCTCGAGTTCCTGCTCGAGGTCGGGCTCAACTACCTGACGCTGGCCCGCGGCGCGGGCGGCCTCTCCGGCGGCGAGGCCCAGCGCATCCGGCTCGCGACGCAGATCGGCTCCGGTCTGACCGGCGTGCTCTACGTCCTCGACGAGCCGAGCATCGGCCTGCACCAGCGGGACAACCGTCGGCTCATCGACACGCTCGTCAAGCTGAAGGACCTCGGCAACACGCTCATCGTCGTCGAGCACGACGAGGACACCATCCGCACGGCCGACTGGGTCGTCGACATCGGACCGGGCGCCGGCGTGAACGGCGGCAAGGTCGTGCACTCCGGGTCGTACGAGGGGATCATCGCCAACCGCGAGTCCGTGACCGGTGACTACCTCGCCGGCCGCCGTGCGATCGAGGTGCCGTCCGAGCGTCGGAAGATCAACCCGAAGCGCGTCATCAGCGTGCAGGGTGCCCGCGCGAACAACCTCAAGCAGGTGGACGTCGACTTCCCGCTCGGCGTCTTCACCGCGGTCACCGGCGTCAGCGGGTCGGGCAAGTCGACGCTGGTCAACGACATCCTCTACAAGGTGCTCGCGAACCAGCTCAACGGCGCCCGGCACATCGCGGGCAAGCACACGCGTGTGAAGGGCCTCGACCAGCTCGACAAGGTCGTGCACGTCGACCAGGCGCCGATCGGCCGCACCCCGCGGTCCAACCCGGCGACCTACACGGGCGTGTTCGACCGCATCCGGCAGCTCTTCGCCGAGACGCCCGAGGCGAAGGCACGCGGCTACCAGCCCGGGCGCTTCAGCTTCAACGTCAAGGGCGGTCGCTGCGAGAACTGCTCGGGCGACGGCACGATCAAGATCGAGATGAACTTCCTGCCCGACGTCTACGTGGCGTGCGAGGTCTGCGGTGGTGCCCGGTACAACCGCGAGACGCTGCAGGTGCACTACAAGGGCAAGGACATCTCCGAGGTCCTCGACATGCCCATCAGCGAGGCGGCCGAGTTCTTCGAGCCGATCTCCGCCATCCACCGCTACATGGCGACGCTCGTCGACGTCGGGCTCGGCTACGTCCGGCTCGGGCAGAGCGCCACCACGCTCTCCGGAGGCGAGGCGCAGCGCGTCAAGCTCGCGACCGAGCTCCAGCGTCGGTCGAACGGCCGCACGGTCTACGTGCTCGACGAGCCGACGACGGGTCTGCACTTCGAGGACGTCCGGAAGCTCCTGCTCGTCCTGCAGAGCCTGGTCGACAAGGGCAACACCGTCATCACCATCGAGCACAACCTCGACGTCATCAAGTCGGCCGACTGGCTCGTCGACATGGGTCCCGAGGGTGGCGCGGGCGGTGGCACGGTCCTGGCGGTCGGCACCCCCGAGCACGTCGCCGACGTCCCGGAGAGCCACACGGGCGTGTTCCTGCGCGAGATCTTCGACGCCCAGGACGCCCGCGTCGGCAAGCAGCAGGCCGTCGGTGCGCGCCAGGCGACGCAGAAGCAGAAGGCGGGTGCTCGGTAGGTGGCGGACACCGTCTCCTGGCGGCCGAAGGCGGGGGAGATCCCGACCGACCCAGGTGTGTACCGGTGGCGTGACGAGGCCGGTCGGGTGCTCTACGTCGGCAAGGCGAAGAACCTCCGCGCGCGGCTGAGCAACTACTTCGCACCGCTGCCGACGCTGCACGAGCGCACGCGCCGCATGGTCCTGACGGCGCGCAGCGTCGAGTGGACCACGGTCGGCTCCGAGATCGAGGCGCTCCAGCTCGAGTACACGTGGATCAAGGAGTTCGACCCGCCCTTCAACGTCAAGTTCCGGGACGACAAGTCGTACCCGTACATGGCGATCACCCTGGGCGAGGAGTCGCCCCGGGTGATGGTCACGCGGAACCGGAAGATCAAGGGCGCCAAGTACTTCGGGCCGTACCCGAAGATCTGGGCGGTGCACGACACCATCGACCTGATGATCAAGGTCTTCCCGATCCGGACCTGCTCGGACTCGTCGTACAAGAAGGCCATGCAGACCGGCAAGCCGTGCTTCCCGGGGCAGATCGGCAAGTGCGGCGGCCCCTGCTCGCAGAAGGTCACGATCGCCGAGCACCGTGCGGTGGTCGAGGAGTTCGTGCGGTTCATGGGCAGCTACGACCGGCGCGTCATCACCACGCTGCGGCAGCGCATGGGGGCCGCGGCCGACGCCATGGACTACGAGCAGGCCGCGAAGTACCGCGACCAGGTCGGTGCGCTCGAGGCGGTCCTCGAGAAGTCCGCGGTCGTGCTGCGCGACTCGGTCGACCTCGACCTGTTCGGTGTCGCCGAGGACGAGCTCGCGGCCGCGGTGCAGCTGTTCTCCGTGCGGGGCGGCCGCATCCGCGGTGTGCGGGGCTGGGTGGTCGACAAGGAGCTCGACATCAGCACCGGCGACCTCGTCGAGCAGATCGTGCAGGGCCAGTACGCCACGAGCGACGACGTCCCGCGCGAGGTCGTCGTGCCGGAACTCCCGGAGGACGCCGAGGCGCTGCAGCAGTGGCTCAGCGAACGTCGGGGCGGCCGCGGGACGAAGCTGAGCACCGCGCAGCGCGGGGACCGTGCCGGCCTCGCCCGCACCGCCGCCCAGAACGCGGCGCAGGCGCTGATGCTCTACAAGACGAAGCGGAGTGCCGACTACACGACCCGCTCGGCGGCGCTGGCCGACATCCAGGACGCCCTCGGCATGACCGAGGCACCCCTGCGCATGGAGTGCTACGACATCTCGCACCTCCAGGGCACGAACGTCGTCGCCTCGATGGTGGTGTTCGAGGACGGGCTCCCGCGGAAGGACCAGTACCGGCGGTACACGATCGCGGAGACGACCGACGACACCGACAGCATGTACCAGGTGCTGTCGCGGCGGCTGGCACGTCTCGACGAGGACGCCGCCGCACCGGACGTCCCGGACGCGACGAGCGACGAGGTCGTCGAGGGGACGAAACCGACGAAGCGGTTCGCCTACCGTCCGCAGCTGCTCATCGTCGACGGCGGGCAACCGCAGGTGCAGGCGGCGAAGCGGGCGATGGACGAGGCCGGCGTGCACGACATCGCGCTCGTCGGCATCGCGAAGCGCCTCGAGGAGCTCTGGCTGCCCGACGACGACTTCCCGGTGATCATGCCGCGGAACTCGGAGGCGCTGTTCCTGATCCAGCGGATCCGCGACGAGGCGCACCGGTTCGCGATCACGCACCAGCGGACGCGACGGAAGCGCGACGTGCGGTCGCAGCTGTCGGAGATCCCGGGCCTCGGCCCGACGCGGGTCAACGCGCTGCTGAAGCACTTCGGGTCGGTGGCGCGCCTCCGCGAGGCGACGGCCGACCAGATCGCCGAGGTGAACGGCGTCGGACCCGCGACGGCCGCCGCGGTCGTCACGAAGCTGGCGCAGACGCCGCAGAGCACCCCGACCGGGAGCGCACCGACCGGGAGCGCACCGACCGCCAGCGCCCCGACCGACGAGACCGCACCGACCGACGCGACCGCGCGGACCGAGGCGATCCCGCCGACCGACGTGACCGGCGGGACGGACCCGACCGGTGCCTCCCGTCCGGCCGGTCCCGTCCGCGTCCCCGACGTCACGGCGGACGGCCCGCACCGCCCGCTGTGACCGCCTCCGGGACGACCGGGCCCCGGCCCGGCCCGCGCCGCGGGCGATAGCCTGGACCAGCAGCCGAGACCTCCCCGGGCCGACGCCCGGGCCGCCACGACGGAGCCCTCCCACACATGAGCGACACGAGCGACACGAGCACCCCGACCGAGACGGCCCGCGCGCAGCAGCAGCACGACATCCTGATCGTCACCGGCATGTCCGGCGCCGGCCGGTCGACGGTCGGCAAGGCGCTCGAGGACCTCGGCTGGTACGTCGTCGACAACCTGCCCACGCAGATGCTCGGTCCGCTCACCGAGCTCGCCGACCGCGCGGGTGAGAAGATCCCGAAGATCGCCACGGTGGTCGACGTCCGCGGGGGCCGGTTCTTCACCGACCCCGAGCAGGCCGTCGAGCAGGTCCGGACGAGTGCGTCCGCGAGGGTCCGGGTGCTCTTCCTCGAGGCGACCGACGCCGTGCTCGTCCGCCGCTTCGAGCAGGTCCGGCGACCGCACCCGCTGCAGGGGGACGGCACGCTCCTCGACGGCATCGGGCTCGAGCGGTCGCGGCTGTCCGGGCTCCGCGAGGCCGCCGACGTCGTCATCGACACCTCGGACCTCAACATCCACCAACTCGCGAACACCGTGACCGACCGGTTCGCCGACGACCACTTCGTCGGCGTCCAGGTCACGCTGATGAGCTTCGGCTTCAAGTACGGACTGCCGGCCGACGCCGACATGGTGGCCGACGTCCGCTTCATCCCGAACCCCTACTGGGTGCCGGAACTCCGCCCGCACACCGGCCTCGACGCGCCCGTCTCGGAGTACGTCCTGGCGCAGCCGGGAGCCCGGTCGTTCGTCGAGCGGTACGCCGCCGTGCTCGAGCCGGTGCTGGCCGGCTACCAGCGCGAGAACAAAAGACACGCTACGATCGCCATCGGCTGTACCGGCGGCAAGCACCGCTCGGTCGCCGTCGTCGCCGAGTTGGCGAACCTCCTCCGCGGGATGCCCGACGTCGCCGTGCGTGTGAAGAACCGAGATCTCGGCCGGGAGTGACCGTCCCTCCGGCCGCTCCACACGGACGTGCGCCGGAGCCGCGGACCCCACCAGAAGAAACGTTAGGAATGATGCTGTGCCGTTGACTGCCGAGGTCAAGGACGAACTGGCCAGGGTCGTCGTGAACCGCAACACGGTCCGCGCCGCCGAACTCGCGACCATCCTGCGGTTCGCGGGCGGCCTGCACGTCATCTCGGGCAGGATCGCGGTCGAGGTCGAACTCGACACCCGGATCATCGTCCACCGCGTGCGCAAGGACCTGGCGGAGCTGTACGGCGTGCGGAGCGAGGCGTCGGTGGGGTCGTCCGCCTCCTCCCGTCGCGGCACCCGCTACCTGGTCCGCGTGCTCGAGGCAGGGGAGACGCTCGCCCGCCAGACCGGTCTCATGGACGCCCGTCGTCGCCCCGTCCGCGGGCTGCCGAACCGGCTCACCACGGGCAACCGCGAGGACCTCGCCGCCATCTGGCGCGGCGCCTTCCTCGCCTCGGGCACGCTGACCGACCCGGGTCGTGCCGCGGCCCTCGAGGTCACGTGCCCCGGGAACGAGGCCGCCATGGCACTCGTCGGCGCCGCGTCGCGACTCGGCATCGCGGCGAAGGGTCGCGAGGTCCGGGGCGTCCACCGCGTCGTCATCCGCGACGGCGAGGCGATCGGGCAGATGCTCACCGTGATGGGTGCCGCCCGCACCACCGCCGAGTGGGAGGAGATGCGCCAGCGCCGCGAGGTCCGCGCCACCGCCAACCGCCTCGTGAACTTCGACGACGCGAACCTCCGTCGTTCGGCGCAGGCCGCCGTCGCCGCGTGCGCCCGGGTCGAGCGCGCGCTCGAGATCCTCGGCGACGAGGTCCCGGACCACCTGAAGTACGCCGGCTCCCTGCGCCTCGAGCACCGCGACGCGTCGCTCGACGAGCTCGGGCAGCACGCCGACCCGCCCATGACGAAGGACGCCATCGCCGGTCGCATCCGCCGACTGCTCGCGATGGCCGACAAGAAGGCCGTCGACGACGGCATCCCGGGCACCGAGGCGAGCGTGCCGGAGGAGCTCGAGGGCGTCTGATCGCGGCTCTGACGACCGGTGCGGACGGGAGGCGCGGTGCCAGCTGGCACCGCGCCTCCCGTCCGTCACACGGCGGTGGTCCGCAGCGTCCGACTGCTAGGGTCGTTACGGCGACGTTACGGGGCGTATCGTCCACCACACGTGGGCCCGACGGGCCCACGACCTCCGAAAGCAGCGCCCCCGGGGCGCTCCACACCCACCAGGAGATCCATTGACCGTCAAGATCGGCATCAACGGCTTCGGCCGCATCGGCCGTAACTTCTTCCGGGCCGCCCTCGCGAAGGGCTCCGACCTCGAGATCGTGGCGGTGAACGACCTCACCGACAACGCGGCCCTCGCGAACCTCCTGAAGTTCGACTCCGTCACCGGTCGTCTCGGCGTCTCCGTCGAGCTCGACGGCGACAGCATCGTCGTCGACGGCAAGCCGATCAAGGTCCTCGCGGAGCGCGACCCCGCCAACCTCCCCTGGGGCGAGCTGGGCGTCGACATCGTCATCGAGTCGACCGGCTTCTTCACCAAGGCCGCCGACGCGCAGAAGCACATCGACGCCGGCGCCAAGAAGGTCATCATCTCGGCCCCCGCCACCGGCGACGACGTCACCATCGTCCTCGGCGTGAACGAGGGCGAGTACGACCCGGCGAACCACAACATCATCTCGAACGCCTCGTGCACCACGAACAGCCTCGCGCCGCTCGCCAAGGTGTTCCACGACAAGTTCGGCATCGAGCGCGGTCTCATGACGACGGTGCACGCCTACACCGCCGACCAGAACCTGCAGGACGGCCCGCACAAGGACCCGCGTCGTGCCCGTGCCGCCGCGCTGAACATCGTCCCGACCTCGACCGGCGCCGCGAAGGCCATCGGCCAGGTCATGCCGGAGCTCGCCGGCAAGCTCGACGGCTACGCCCTCCGCGTCCCGGTCCCGACCGGTTCGATCACCGACCTCACCCTGGAGACGAAGTCCCCGGTCACGGTCGACGAGATCAACGCCGCCTACAAGGAGGCCGCCGAGGGCCCGCTCAAGGGCATCCTGCTCTACAGCGAGGACCCGCTGGTGTCGACCGACATCACGACGGACCCGCACTCCTCGATCTACGACTCCGGTCTCACCAAGGTCATCGGTGGCCTCGTGAAGATCACCTCGTGGTACGACAACGAGTGGGGCTACTCGAACCGCCTCGTCGACCTCACCGAGTACGTGGGCGAGCGACTCTCGGCATGAGCCTCCGCACCCTCGAGGACCTCGGCGACCTCGCCGGCAAGCGCGTCGTCGTCCGCTGCGACCTGAACGTCCCGCTCAAGGACGGCCGGATCACGGACGACGGCCGCGTGCGGGCGTCGCTCGGCACGCTGAACACCCTGGTGAACGCCGGCGCGCGGGTCATCGTGATCTCGCACCTCGGCCGGCCCGACGGGTCGCCGGCACCGGAGTACTCGCTCGCCCCCGTGGCGCAGCGCCTCTCCGAGCTGCTGGGCAAGGAGGTCACCTTCGTCGGCGAGACCGTCGGCGACGAGGCGACCGCCGCTGCCGAGGCCCTCGGGGACGGCGACGTCCTGCTGCTCGAGAACCTCCGGTTCAACCCGGAGGAGACCTCGAAGGACGCGTCGGAACGCCAGGCGTTCGCGGAGCGCATCGCAGCGCTGGGCGACGCGTTCGTGTCCGACGGCTTCGGTGTCGTCCACCGCAAGCAGGCCTCGGTCTACGAACTCGCCGCGGCGCTGCCCAGCGCGGCCGGCTCCCTCATCGAGTCCGAGCTGACGGTGCTCGAGCGCCTGACGAAGGACCCGGAGCGGCCGTACACGGTCGTGCTCGGCGGGTCGAAGGTCAGCGACAAGCTCGGCGTCATCGAGCACCTGCTCCCGCAGGTCGACACGCTCTGCATCGGCGGCGGCATGCTCTTCACCTTCCTCGCGGCCCAGGGCCACGGGGTGGCGAAGTCGCTGCTCGAGCAGGACCAGCTCGACACCGTCCGCGCCTACCTGTCGAAGGCCGACGAGCTCGGCGTCACGATCGACCTGCCGACCGACGTCGTGGTGGCCTCCGGGTTCGCCGCGGACGCGCAGCACGAGACGGTGGCGGCCGATGCGATCGAGTCCTCGTCGTTCGGCACGGACGGCATCGGTCTCGACATCGGCCCGGAGACGGCGACGCGCTTCGCGTCGGCGGTGTCCGGTTCGAAGACGGTGTTCTGGAACGGCCCGATGGGCGTGTTCGAGTTCCCGGCGTTCGCGGCCGGTACGAAGACCGTCGCGCAGGCCCTGACCGAGGTCGACGGCCTCGGCGTGGTCGGCGGCGGTGACTCCGCGGCGGCCGTCCGGTCGCTCGGGTTCTCCGACGACCGGTTCGGGCACATCTCGACCGGTGGCGGTGCCAGCCTCGAGTTCCTCGAGGGCAAGTCGCTGCCCGGTCTCGAAGCACTGGGGTGGTCCCGATGAGCCGCACGCCCTTCATCGCTGGTAACTGGAAGATGAACCTGGACCACCTCCAGGCCATCGCCACCGTGCAGAAGCTCGCGTGGACGTTGAAGGACGCCCGCCACGACCACGACGACGTCGAGGTCGCGGTGTTCCCGCCCTTCACCGACCTCCGCAGCGTGCAGACGCTCATCTCGGCGGACAAGCTGTCGATCCGCTTCGGCGCGCAGGACCTCTCGCAGTACGACTCCGGCGCCTACACCGGTGACGTCTCGGGGGCCTTCCTCGCCGCGCTCGACGCGCAGTACGTCATCGTCGGGCACTCCGAGCGTCGTACGATGCACGGGGAGACCGACGAGGTCGTCGCCGCGAAGACCGCCGCCGCCGTCAAGCACGGCATCGTGCCGGTCGTCTGCGTCGGGGAGACCGGCGAGGAGCGCGAGCAGCGCGGGGCGGGCGTCGTCCCGGTCGAGCAGCTGAACGTGGTCCTCGGCGCCGTGCAGCCGTCCGAGATCGTCGTGGCGTACGAGCCCGTCTGGGCCATCGGCTCCGGCCAGGCCGCCACGCCCGAGCAGGCGCAGGACGACTGCGCCGCCCTCCGTCGGGCCGTCGCCGCGGCGTGGGGCGACGAGGCCGCTGCGGCCACGCGGGTGCTCTACGGCGGTTCGGTGAAGTCGGGCAACATCGCCGGCTTCCTCCGCGAGCCCGACATCGACGGCGCGCTCGTCGGTGGCGCTTCGCTCGACGTGCAGGAGTTCGCGGCCATCGCGCGCTTCCGGCAGCACGTCGGACTCTGATCCACCCAGTCCAGGCCGGTCGCGTCCGCGTGACCGGCCTGGACCACGTCCGGCCCGCGTCGACCGCGGGCCACACCCGTGCCGGTGGCCCCGGTCGCTCCGGCGGCCCGGTACACTTGCAAGGCTGACTGACACGAAAGGTACGTCGTGGCGATTCTCTCCGTCGTGCTGCAGGTCCTGCTCGCGATCACGAGCCTCCTGCTCACGCTCCTCATCCTGCTGCACAAGGGCCGCGGTGGCGGCCTCTCCGACATGTTCGGCGGCGGCGTGACGAGCAACCTCGGGGCGTCCGGCGTCGCCGAGCGCAACCTCAACCGCATCACGGTGATCCTCGGTCTGGTCTGGATCGTGTCGATCATCGTGCTCGGTCTCATCAACAAGTTCACAGCGGGGAGCTGAACATGGCATCCGGAGGCAGTGCAATCCGAGGGTCGCGCGTCGGCGCAGGCCCCATGGGGGAGCAGGACCGCGGGGTCCAGGCAGAGCGTGTGGCCGTCTCGTACTGGGACGCCCTCGGCAACGAGGTCGTGCGGTACTTCGCCGCGAACCTGCCCGACGACGAGATCCCGGAGACGGTGGACTCGCCGTCCACGGGCCTCCCGGCCGGTCGCGACAAGGAGAACCCTCCCGTCGTCGCGAAGACGGAGCCCTACAAGACGCACCTCGCGTACGTGAAGGAGCGCCGCACCGAGGAAGAGGCAGCGCAGCTCCTCGAGGACGCGCTGCAGCAGCTCCGCCAGCGTCGCGGTACCGCCAAGTAGCACCAGACGTCACGAAGGCCCCCGCACCGATCGGTGCGGGGGCCTTCGTCGTCTGCGGGAGGCGGCGCCGCGCCCGGCGCTGCTCACTCGGGTTCCGCGACTCGCCGCGCGGATGACGTCGCGGTTCCGCGGCAAGCGAGTCTGCGCAGCGAGAGCGCACGATTGCGGAACCTCAGGCACGGGGACAGAGGTGGAGGGACCTCGGCGGGCAGGCGCTACCGGCACCGACGACGGACGGGAGGCGCGGTGCCAGCCGGCACCGCGCCTCCCGTCCGTCAGGGGGTCGCGATCAGTAGGTCGACGCGATGAGGTTCTCGGGGACCTCTCGTGCGGCGTCCTGGTCGACGAAGAAGACCGTGCGCTTACGGCCCTGCACACCGCCGACGGGGACCTCGTCCACCGCGGCGCCGGCCAGGGCGAGCCCGAGGACGGAGGCCTTCTCGGCGCCGGACAGGATCACCCAGACGCGCTGCGAGGCGTTGATCACCGGGAACGAGAGCGTCAGGCGCTGCGGCGGCGGCTTGGGGGAGTCGTCGACCGTCAGGACGGCACGGTCGGTGACGGACAGCTGCGGGAACTCCGGGAAGAGCGACGCCGTGTGCCCGTCCGGCCCGACACCGAGCAGCGAGATGTCGAAGCGCGGGGCGACGGCACCCTCGGGGGCGGCGTCCTGCAGTTCGCGCTCGTACTGCGCGGCGGCCTCGTCGATGGTGAGGCCGGCATCCGACGGCGCCATCGGGTGGATGTTCGCCTGCGGGATGTCGACGTGGTCGAAGAAGTCGGTCTGCGTGCCCGTGACGTTGCGGTCCGCGTCGCCCTCGGCGACCCAGCGCTCGTCGACCCACCAGACGTGGACCTTCGACCAGTCGACGCTCTCGCGAGCCGGCGACTGACCGATGGCGGCGAGCACCAGGGACGACACCGAGCCACCGCTGATCGCGATGTCGGCACGCTCCTGCTCGTCGAGCACGTCGATGATCTTCGTGATGAAGCGAGCGGCGACCGATGCGCCGAGGGCCTGCTTGTCCGGGTGTACGAGCACCCGTCGTTCGTTGGTCACGTGACTCCCGTGTTGGTGGGCCGGCTGGTCGGACGCCGGGTGACGTCCGACCGGCCGGGAGGGTGGTCAGCCCGCGATCGACTCGCGGATCTGGGGCACCCCGTGCTTGACGACGTCTCCGAAGAGGACGTCCGGGTCGAGTCTACGGAGTTCCTCTGCGAGGCAGTCACGCAGGTTGCGCCGCGGGAGCGACAGGTCGTGCGTGGGCTGCCCCGGCATCGACAGCGTGGCGACGTCGACGAGCGAGCGCTCGAGGTCGATCGGACCCGACGCCCGCTCGAGCTTCACGCCGTGGATGCCGCTCGAGCCCGTCGCACGGGGCGACGTGACGACGGCGACGGGGACCTGCAGCTGCAGCCGGAGCCACGCGGCGAGGAGGATCGTGGACGGGCTGTCGCTCGCCCCCGAGACCTCGACGGACGTGATCGACTCGTACGGCGGCTGGTCGAGCGCCGCGGCGAGCTGGTTCCGCCAGAGCGTCAGACGGGTCCACGCGAAGTCGGTGTCGCCGGGGACGTACGAGCGGCCGAGCGCCTCGATCGCGCCGTTCGGGTCCTTCTGCGCGGCGGCGTCGGTGATGCGGCGCTGCGCGATCCGGCCCAGCGCGGACGCCGCGGGCTGCTCGGGCGCGGTCTGCGGCCACCACGCGACGACGGGCGCGTCGGGGAGGAGCAGGCCGGTGACCAGGCTCTCCTCGTCCGTGGCGGTCTCGCCGTAGGCGCGGAGGACGATGACCTCGCTGGCGCCCGCGTCGCTGCCGACGCGGATCTGCGCGTCGAGGCGACCGGGGGACTTCGTGTCGCCGTCGTTCTTCGACACGATGATCACGCGCATCGGGTGCTCGCGCGAGGCCTCGTTCGCCGCCGAGATCGCCTCTTCCTCGTGGCCGAGGCCGGTCGAGATGATCAGCGTCAGGACGCGACCGAGGGCGACGGCGCCGCCCTCCTCGCGGATGTGGACGAGCTTCTTCTGGATCTTCGAGACCGTGGTGTTCGGCAGGTCGATCTTCATGGACGCCTCCAGGTCCGGCCGTCGCGGGCGAGGAGGTCGTCGGCGGACGACGGCCCCCACGTGCCGGGACGGTACTGCTCGGGCTGGCCCTGCGTGGCCCAGAACTCCTCGATCGGGTCGAGGATCTTCCACGACAGTTCCACCTCTTGGTGACGGGGGAACAGGGGCGGGTCGCCGAGGAGCACGTCGAGGATGAGTCGCTCGTACGCCTCCGGCGATGCCTCGGTGAACGCGTGGCCGTAGCCGAAGTCCATCGTCACGTCGCGCACCTGCGTGCCGACGCCGGGGACCTTCGAGCCGAACCGGAGCGTGACGCCCTCGTCCGGCTGCACGCGGATGACGAGCGCGTTCTGCCCGAGCGGCGCCTGCGTGTTGCCGTAGACGTCCTCGGGGACGCGCTTGAACACGATCGCGATCTCGGTGACACGACGGCCCAGGCGCTTGCCGGCGCGCAGGTAGAACGGCACGCCCTGCCAGCGTCGGGTCGCGATGTCGAGCTTGATCGCCGCGTAGGTCTCGGTCGTCGACTCGGGGTTCATCCCCGCCTCGTCGAGGAAGCCGAGCACCTTCTCGCCGCCCTGCCACCCACCGGCGTACTGGCCGCGGGCCGTCGCCGTGGCGAGGTCCTCCGGCAGCCGCACGGCCGAGAGCACCTTCTCCTTCTCGGCGCGGAGGTCCGCGGCCTTGAACGAGACGGGTTCCTCCATCGCCGTGAGGGCGAGGAGCTGCAGCAGGTGGTTCTGGATGACGTCGCGCGCCGCGCCGATGCCGTCGTAGTAGGCGGCACGTCCGGCGACGCCGATGTCCTCGGCCATCGTGATCTGCACGTGGTCGACGTAGTTCGAGTTCCAGATGGGTTCGTACATCTGGTTGGCGAAGCGGAGCGTCAGGAGGTTCTGGACGGTCTCCTTGCCGAGGTAGTGGTCGATGCGGAAGACGTCGTCGGGCGCGAAGACGCTCTCGACGATCGCGTTCAGCTCGCGCGCGGTGCGGAGGTCGGAGCCGAACGGCTTCTCGACGACCACACGGCTCCACGAGCCCTCGCGCTTCTCGGTCAGCCCGGACAGCTTGAGCTGCTCGGTGACGACCGGGAACATCTTCGGCGGGATCGACAGGTAGAACGCGTGGTTCCCGAGCGTGCCGCGCTGCGCGTCGAGCTCGTCGACGGTGCGCTTCAGCTCGAGGAACGCCTCGGGGTCGTCGAACGAGCCCTGGACGAAGCGGATGCCCTGTTCGAGCTGCTTCCAGACGGCCTCGTCGAACGGGGTGCGGGAGTGCTCCTGGACCGCGTCGTGCACGAGCTGGGAGAAGTCCTGGTCCTCCCAGTCGCGGCGGGCGAACCCGACGAGTGCGAACCCGGGCGGCAGGAGCCCCCGGTTCGCCAGGTCGTAGACCGCGGGCATCAGCTTCTTGCGGGACAGGTCGCCCGTCACGCCGAAGATGATGAGGGTGCTGGGTCCCGCGATCCGGTTCAGACGGCGATCGGTCGGCAGTCGGAGCGGGTTGTGCTCCGGGGTGACAGCCACCGGTGACATGAGTCGGTGAACTCCTTGTAGGTCGAACGGAGACGGCGGAGCGCTGCGCTGCTGTGGCAGCGGCGACTCCGCCGTCGTGGTGGTCGGGTCCGGCCGGGAGGCGCGCATCGCGCCCGGCGGGCAGGTCCTGACCGAGGGTGCCCGCGTCACGGGGACGGTGGTACCGTCCCCGCGACGCTTCGGCTCCGGTTCCTGCTTACTTCGCGTTCTCGAGCGCGGTCTTCACCGTGTCGACGAGCTCGCCCCAGGAGACGTTGAACTTGTCCACGCCCTCCTTCTCGAGCAGCGCCACGACGTCGTCGTAGTCGACGCCCTGGGCGGCGATCTGGTCCATGACCTGCTGGGCGCCGTCGAACGAGCCGGCGATGGCGTCGCCGTGGATCTCGCCGTGGTCGAACGTGGCGTCGAGCGTCTTGCCCGGCATGGTGTTGACGGTGTTCGGCGCGGCGAGCTCGGTCACGTAGAGCGTGTCGGGCAGCGACGGGTCCTTGACGCCGGTCGACGCCCAGAGCGGACGCTGCGTGTTGGCACCCGACTCGAGCAGGCCCAGGGCGCGCTCGGTGGCGAACTGCTCGGTCCAGACCTGGTACGCGAGCTGTGCGTTGGCGATGCCGGCCTTCGACTTGAGGGCCTTCGCCTCGTCGGTGCCGACGGCGTCGAGGCGCTTGTCGATCTCGGAGTCGACGCGCGACACGAAGAACGAGGCGACCGAGTGGATCTTCGAGAGGTCGTGGCCGGCGGCCTTGGCCTTCTCGAGGCCACCCAGGTACGCGTCGATGACGGCGCGGTAGCGCTCGAGCGAGAAGATCAGGGTGACGTTGACCGAGATGCCGGCACCGATGACCTCCGTGATGCCCTCGAGGCCCTCGAGGGTCGCGGGGATCTTGATGAGGACGTTCTCGCGGCCGACCTTGTCGAACAGGAACTTCGCCTGCTCGATGGTCTTCTGCGTGTCGTGTGCCAGGCCCGGCTCGACCTCGATCGAGACGCGGCCGTCGAAGCCCTTGGTCTCGTCGTAGATCGGCTTGAAGACGTCGGAGGCGTTCGCGACGTCCTGCGTGGTGATCTCGAAGATCGCCTCGGTGACGTCGGTGCCCTTCGCCGCGAGCTCCTTGACCTGCGAGTCGTAGCGCTCGCCCTTGGCGAGGGCCGACGCGAAGATCGTCGGGTTCGTGGTGACGCCCACGACGTTCTTCTGCTCGATGAGCTCGGTGAGCTTGCCGGTCTCGAGGAGCTCGCGCGACAGGTCGTCGAGCCAGATGCTGACGCCGACCTCGGAGAGGGCGGCGGTGGGGGTGTTCTCAGCCATGGGTTTCTCTTCTTCTTTCGTCGACCGGCCCGGTCTGCGTGACGCGACCGGGGCCGTGGTGTCGTGGTCTGGAGGCCGGGAGGCGCGGGTCGGCCCGCTGCGTGCCTCCCGGCAGAGGGGCCGGACCCGGCGTACCGGATCCGGCCCCTCGTGGGTCAGGACGCTGCGATCGATTCCTTGGCGGCTGCGACCACGTGCTCCGTGGTGAAGCCGAACTCGGCGAAGAGTCGCTGGTAGTCGGCCGATGCACCGAAGTGCTCGATCGACACGCTGCGGCCCTTGTCGCCGACGATGTCGCGCCAGCTCATCGCGATGCCGGCCTCGACCGAGACGCGTGCGGTGACGGCCTTCGGCAGGACCTGCTCGCGGTAGTTCTCCGACTGCTCGAAGAACCACTCGAGCGACGGGGCGCTCACGACGCGGGCGTTGATGCCCTCGCCCTTGAGCTGCTCGCGGGCGTCGACGGCGATCTGGACCTCGGAGCCGGTCGCGATGAGGATCACGTCCGGGGTGCCGTTCGGCGCCTCGGCCAGCACGTACGCACCCTTGCCGACGTTCTTCGCCGAGGCGAAGGTGTCGCCGGACGCCTCGCCCTCGCCGCGCTCGAACACGGGGAGGTTCTGGCGGCTCAGCGCGATGCCGGCCGGGCGGTCCTTGTGCTTGAGCATCTCCAGCCAGGCGTACGAGACCTCGTTCGCGTCGGCCGGACGGACGACGTCGAGACCCGGGATCGCGCGGAGCGCGGTGATCTGCTCGATCGGCTGGTGCGTCGGGCCGTCCTCGCCGAGGGCGATGGAGTCGTGGGTCCAGACGTAGATCGCCGGCGCCTTCATGAGCGCGGCGAGACGGACCGCCGGACGCATGTAGTCGCTGAAGATCAGGAAGGTGCCGCCGAAGGGGCGGGTGTTCCCGTGCAGGACGATGCCGGACAGGATCGAACCCATCGCGTGCTCGCGGATGCCGAAGTGCAGCACGCGGCCGTACGGGTCGGTGCTCCAGGTCTTCGTCGACGCCTCGGCCGGACCGAAGGACTTCGCGCCCTCGATCGTGGTCAGGTTCGACTCGGCGAGGTCCGCCGAACCGCCCCAGAACTCGGGCATGAGCGGCGCGATGGCGTTGATGACCTTGCCGGAGGCGGCGCGGGTCGAGACGGCCTTCTCGGTCGGGAAGACCGGCAGCGCCTCTTCGAGGCCCTCGGGGAGCTCGCCCGCGTTGATGCGGTCGAGCATGGCCTTCTTCTCCGGGTTGGCAGCAGCCCACGCGTCGAAGGTCTTCGTCCACTCGGCGTGCTCGGCCTGGCCCTTGGTGATCGCACCGCGGGTGTACTCGAGGACCTCGGGGTCGACGTGGAAGGTCTGCTCGGGGTCGAAGCCGAGGACCTCCTTGAGGCCCTTGAGCTCCTCGCCGCCGAGGGCGGAACCGTGGATCTTGCCGGAGTTCTGCTTGGTCGGCGACGGCCAACCGATGATCGTCTTGAGGACGATGAGCGACGGCTTGGTCGTCTCGGCCTTGGCGGCCTCGACGGCGCGGTACAGCTCCTCGACGTCCTCGGAGTACTCGCCGGTCTTCTTCCAGTCGACGTGCTGGACGTGCCAGCCGAGCGCCTCGTAGCGGGCGGCGACGTCCTCGGAGAACGCGATGTCGGTGTCGTCCTCGATCGAGATCTGGTTCGAGTCGTAGAAGACGACCAGGCGACCGAGCTGCTGGCGGCCCGCGAGGCTCGCGGCCTCGTTCGTGACGCCCTCCTGCATGTCGCCGTCACCGGCGATCACGTAGGTGAAGTGGTCGAACGGCGACTCGCCGTCGGCGGTCTCCGGGTCGAACAGGCCGCGCTCGAAGCGCTGCGCGTAGCCGAAGCCGACGGCCGAGGCGAGGCCCTGGCCGAGCGGGCCGGTGGTGATCTCGACACCGTCGGTGTGGCCGTACTCCGGGTGACCCGGGGTCTTCGAGCCCCACTTGCGCAGGTGCTGCAGGTCCTCGAGCTCGAGGCCGTAGCCGTGCAGGTAGAACTGCACGTACTGGAGGATCGAGGCGTGGCCCGCGGAGAGGATGAAGCGGTCGCGGCCGATCCAGGTGGAGTCGCTGGGGTCGCGACGCATCACCTTCTGGAAGAGCAGGTGGGCGACGGGCGCGAGGCTCATCGCGGTGCCGGGGTGACCGTTGCCGGCGGCCTCGACCGAATCGGCGGCGAGGACGCGCGCCGTGTCGACGGCCTTCCTGTCGATGGCGTCCCAGGTGAATTCAGCCACTTGGATGTTGACCCTTCGTTGTTGCGACATGTGCGAGGGCTCGTGCCATCGCACGGACATGATCGCCGTCCCGGGGCCGGATGTCGTGTCGCCGTACGACGGCGGCCGACCGGCTCGATGCGGCCGACGTCATCGGGGCGCGCACTGCGGGAGGCCCCTCCAGCATAGTGACCACGCACACAGAAGGTGTCCAGGTGACGACGGTGCCGTGTCGGGCGTCGGCCCGGGCGGCGGGGCGGGGCAGCATCGCGGCGCCTCGATGGCCTAAACTAGGGACGGCCCGTGTTCATTCCGGGTCGACGCACGCCCCGACGGTGACGGAGCCGCCCACCGAGCGTGCGAGCTGACGCGAACGGACTGAGGTTCCCCTGTTGACTGCCACCGCGACCCGGCCCGACACCGATCGACCCCGCTCGTCGCTGTCCCGCAAGGTCCGGGCGTACGTCTCGCTGACGAAGCCCCGCGTCATGGAGCTGCTGCTCGTGACCACGGCGCCGACGATGTTCCTGGCGGAGCGCGGCGTGCCGGACCTGTGGCTCGTGTTCTGGACGATGCTCGGCGGCGCCATGTCCGCCGGGTCCGCCTCGGCCTTCAACTGCTACATCGACCGCGACATCGACCGGCTGATGAAGCGGACGAGCACGCGCCCCCTCGTCACCGGGGAGCTCTCCGACCGCGAGGCCCTGGTGTTCTCGTGGGTGCTCGCCGTGCTCTCCACCGCGGTGCTCGGGTTCCTCGTGAACTGGCTCGCCGCGGCGCTCAGCGTCATCGCGATCCTCATCTACGTGTGCGTCTACACGCTGTGGCTCAAGCGCCGCACGCCGCAGAACATCGTGTGGGGCGGGTCGGCCGGCTGCATGCCCGTGCTCATCGGGTGGGCCGGGGTCACCGGTTCGCTGACCTGGGCGCCCGTCATCCTGTTCATGGTGATCTTCCTCTGGACGCCGCCGCACTACTGGCCGCTGTCGATGAAGTACCGCGACGACTACGACGCCGCCGACGTCCCGATGCTCGCGGTGGTCCGCGGCCGCACGGTGGTCGGGCTCCAGGTCGTGCTGTACGCCTGGGCGACGCTCGTCTGCTCGCTGCTGCTCATCCCGGTCGCGAACATGGGGCCGCTCTACACGGTCGTCGCGCTGGCCGGCGGGATCTGGTTCGTCGTCGAGTCGCACCGCCTGTACTCGCGGGCGATCCAGCACGTCGAGCAGGTCCACCCGATGCGCGTGTTCCACAGCTCGATCACGTACCTGACGCTGCTCTTCATCGCGGTGGGCATCGACCCGCTGCTGCCGCAGGTCTTCACCTTCTCGCTGTAGCGCGGGTCCGCCCCAGCGCACGAGACGCCGCCGGTCCCCGGCGGCGTCTCGTGCGTCCGGGCGCGCTCGAGGTGCGGTGGCGCTGTCGCTGGTGCGAGTGGGGCGTGCAGGTGCCCGACCACCGGACGGGAGGCGCGGTGCGGGCGGGTGGCGCGCCTCCCGTCCGTAACGTGGTCGGGGCGAAGCCGTCTGCCGCGGTCGCCCGAGCAGGCTCCGGAACGACGACATCCCACGCGTCGATCGACGCGTGGGATGTCGGTGGAGCGGTGCCGTCGGCGCGGCTCAGGCGGCGACGGGCTCCCGGTGGGCCGAGCGGCCGGCGCTCGCGCGCGTCGAGAGCACCAGGACGGTGACGGCGCCGACGAGCAGCCCCGCGAGCACCATGTGCGTGCCCACGAGGCCCACCGGCAGGCCCGTGCGCGCCTGGGTCAGCCCGACGGCGATCTGGACGAACTCGACGACCAGCAGCAGGAGCGCCCACCGGCTCGACGTCCGCAGCAGCACCGCCCCGACGACGAGGACCAGCGTGAGGCCGAACAGGACGTAGGCGGGCACCGCGTGCAGGTGCTCCATGAGCTGCGGGTCGAAGCCCGTGCGGTGCAGTCGGCCGCCGTCGACGGCCTCGTCGGCCCCGGCGTGCGGCCCGGACCCCGTGGTGAGGATGCCGACGAGCACCGTGACCGCGGTGGCGGCGACGGTGCCCCGGACGACGCCGGTGTACCAGGCCGGCACCAGTCGGGCGGCGGCACGCGGACCGTTCATCGAACGGTAGACGAGGGTCGCGGTGACCGCGACGAGCGTCGTCGAGACGACGAAGTGCAGGCCGACGACGAAGGGGTTGAGGTTCGTCAGCACGCTCAGGCCGCCGATGACGGCCTGCACCGGGATGGCGATGCCCTGGGCGAACGCGAGCCAGAACAGCTCGGGACGCGTCCGGCGCATCCGGACGACCGCCAGGAACATCGCGATCGCGACCACGACGAGCACGAAGGTGAGGAGCCGGTTCCCGAACTCGATGACGCCGTGGACGCCCATCTCGGGCGTCGACACGAGCGACTCGGCGGTGCACTTCGGCCAGGTCGGGCAGCCGAGGCCCGACGCCGTCAGCCGGACGAGGCCGCCCGTGCCGATGAGCACGACCTCGACCACGAACGAGGCCCAGGCCAGCCAGATCACGCGACGGTCGACGGCGCGGGGGAGCGACCACCACCGCGGGTTGCGGGTGTCCGGCTGGACGCCCTGCTCGACGGTGGGTCCGACGCGAGTCACGAGGGTGGTGCCTTCCTGTTGTTCCGTGCGGTGAACCTGTAGGATTCGAGGGTTCAGCGGCAGTCAAGTCTAGGCAGGCGCCGGCTCCGAATGGGCCGTGTTCGCCGGTGCAACCCGAGACTCCGTGGAACCATCGACGTTGCGGGGCAGCAGCGCCGTGGCTCCT
Organism: Curtobacterium sp. NPDC089185; assembly: GCF_040685235.1. Classification (NCBI taxonomy): domain Bacteria; kingdom Bacillati; phylum Actinomycetota; class Actinomycetes; order Micrococcales; family Microbacteriaceae; genus Curtobacterium; species Curtobacterium sp. NPDC089185. The sequence continues at coordinate 277,660 of NZ_JBFBHK010000006.1, forward strand.
CCTGTCGGAGGTCCGCGGTGGAATGGCGTCCGGACGTCCCGGGTTGTCACCCGGAGACGCTGCTTCTGCGAGAAGGAAACGAGGAGACCATGTCCGACGTGCTCATCGACCGTCCCGAACTCGAAGGGCTCGGCCAGTACGAGTTCGGCTGGTCCGACTCCGACAGTGCCGGTGCCTCCGCTCGACGCGGCATCTCCGACGAGGTGGTCAGTGACATCTCCGCCCGCAAGGACGAGCCGGAGTGGATGCGCAAGCTCCGCCTCAAGGCGCTGACGCTGTTCGACCGCAAGCCGATGCCCTCGTGGGGCGCTGACCTGTCGGACATCGACTTCGACAACATCAAGTACTTCGTGAAGTCCACGGAGAAGCAGGCCCAGACCTGGGAAGAGCTGCCCGAGGACATCCGCAACACCTACGAGCGTCTCGGCATCCCCGAGGCCGAGCGCCAGCGCCTCGTCGCCGGCGTCGCCGCGCAGTACGAGTCCGAGGTCGTCTACCACCAGATCCGCGAGGACCTGGAGGAGCAGGGCGTCATCTTCATGGACACCGACACGGCGCTGCGCGAGCACCCCGAGTTCTTCGAGGAGTACTTCGGCTCCGTGATCCCGGCCGGCGACAACAAGTTCGCCGCGCTGAACACCGCCGTCTGGTCCGGCGGCTCGTTCGTCTACGTCCCGAAGGGCGTGCACGTCGAGATCCCGCTGCAGGCCTACTTCCGGATCAACACCGAGAACATGGGCCAGTTCGAGCGGACGCTGATCATCGCGGACGAGGACTCCTACGTCCACTACATCGAGGGCTGCACCGCTCCGATCTACAAGTCGGACTCGCTGCACTCGGCCGTGGTCGAGATCATCGTGAAGAAGAACGCCCGCGTGCGCTACACGACGATCCAGAACTGGTCGAGCAACGTCTACAACCTCGTCACCAAGCGTGCGATCGCGCACGAGGGCGCGACGATGGAGTGGATCGACGGCAACATCGGCTCCAAGGTGACGATGAAGTACCCGTCGATCTACCTCGCCGGCGAGCACGCCAAGGGCGAGACGCTCTCCGTCGCGTTCGCCGGCCCCGGCCAGCACCAGGACGCCGGTGCGAAGATGGTCCACATGGCGCCCTACACGACGTCGTCGATCGTCTCGAAGTCGATCGCCCGTGGAGGCGGCCGCGCCGGGTACCGCGGCGAGGTCCGCGTGGACCCGGCCGCGCACCACGCCGCGAACACGGTCCGCTGTGACGCGCTGCTCGTCGACACCATCAGCCGCAGCGACACCTACCCGGCGATCGACATCCGCGTCGACGACGTCCAGCTCGGGCACGAGGCCACGGTCTCGCGTGTGAGCGAGGAGCAGCTCTTCTACCTGATGTCCCGCGGCATGCCGGAGGACGAGGCGATGGCGATGATCGTCCGTGGCTTCATCGAGCCGATCGCCCGCGAGCTCCCGATGGAGTACGCGCTCGAACTCAACAAGCTCATCGAGATGAGCATGGAAGGATCCGTCGGCTAGATGTCGAACACCAGTACCAACCCGACACCGACCGACGGGACCACCCCCGCGCCCCGCATCGATCAGCCGGTCGAGCCCTCGGCAGCGGCGCAGGGCACCGAGCAGCACGGCGCTCGCGCCCACTCCGACGGCGGCTGGGACGCGAAGGTCCCCGTGCAGACCCGCTCGGAGCGCCCGCAGTCCGGTGAGCTCGACGCCTTCCCGCCGGTGACCGGCCGCGAGGTGAACTGGAAGTTCGCACCGCTGGCGAAGCTCCAGCCGCTGCTCGACGGTGGCCTGGACGGCTCGGCGTACCCGTTCCTCGCCCGGCAGACCGAGGGCGCGGACGTCGAGTGGGGTCGCAGCGACGACCCGGCCGTCGGCTCCGCCGGGCTGCCCGAGGACCGCGCTGCGGCCGCGGCGTGGACCGCTCGTGACGCGGTCCTCAAGGTCACCGTCAAGGCGACCGAGGCGCACGAGTCGATCTCGATCACCCGCTCGGACTTCGGCACACAGCCCCGCGCGGCGCACACGGTCATCACGGCCGAGCAGCACGCGCAGGGCATCGTCGTGATCGACAACCGCGGCTCGGCGCTCCTCAGCGAGAACGTCGAGATCGTCGTCCGCGACGGTGCTCGGCTCACGGTCGTCAGCCTGCAGGACTGGGACGACGACGCCGTGCACGTGTCGACGCAGTTCGCCGAGGTCGGCCGTGACGCCTTCCTCAAGCACGTGGTGGTCTCGCTCGGCGGCGACGTCGTCCGGGTCAACCCCTCGACGCACCTCGGCGCGCAGGGCGCGGACACCGAGATGTACGGCGTGTACTTCGCCGACGCGGGGCAGTACATCGAGCAGCAGGTGTACGTGAACCACGACGCACCGAACACCCGCGGCCGCGTCAACTACAAGGGCGCGCTGCAGGGCGAGGGCGCGCACACCGTGTGGATCGGCGACGTCCTCATCGGCCGCGCCGGTGACGGCACCGACTCGTACGAGCAGAACCGCAACCTCGTCCTCACCGACGGCACGCGTGCGGACAGCATCCCGAACCTCGAGATCGAGACGGGCAACATCGAGGGCGCCGGCCACGCGAGTGCGACCGGTCGCTTCGACGACGAGCAGCTGTTCTACCTGCAGGCCCGCGGCATCCCGGAGGAGGAGGCCCGTCGTCTCGTCGTGCTCGGCTTCCTCGTCGAGGTCATCCAGAAGATCGGCGCGCCCGAGCTCGAGGAGCGCCTCATCGCCGCGGTGGAACAGGAGCTCGCCGACGGCCGCACCGCGGTCGCGGCGGCCGAGCCCGAGGCCGAGCAGGCGGACGCCTGATGGCCGAGAAGGTCTGCGCCGAGTCCGAGATCGCCGTCGACAGCCCGATGCGCGCGGTTGTCGACGGGACGGCCGTCGCGATCGTGAGAGACTCCGCGGGCACGGTGCACGCCATCGGGGACACCTGCACCCACGGCGACATCTCGCTGGCCGAGGGCTTCGTCGAGGGCGACACGCTCGAGTGCTGGGCCCACGGGTCGCGGTTCTCGCTCGCCACCGGCAAGCCGCAGAACTTCCCCGCGTACGAGCCCGTGCCGGTCTTCCGGGTCGAGGTCCGCGACGGCGACGTCTACGTCGACGTGCACGACCCGGTCCCGGTCGACTGACCAGCGCCCCACTGCTTCCGCGGCTGACGCCGCACCTGACGCTTCAACCGAAGGAACGTGAATGTCCACTCTCGAAATCCGTGACCTGCAGGTCTCGATCGACACCGACCAGGGTGTCAAGGAGATCCTCAAGGGCGTCGACCTGACGATCAACGAGGGCGAGATCCACGCGATCATGGGCCCGAACGGCTCCGGCAAGTCGACCCTGGCCTACACGATCGCCGGGCACCCCCGGTACAACGTCGTCGGCGGCTCGATCACGCTCGACGGCGAGGACGTCCTCGCGATGAGCGTCGACGAGCGCGCCCGCGCCGGCATGTTCCTCGCGATGCAGTACCCGGTCGAGATCCCCGGCGTGACGGTGTCGAACTTCCTCCGCACCGCCAAGACGGCGATCGACGGCGAGGCACCGGCGCTGCGCGGCTGGGTCAAGGACCTCCGCCAGTCGATGGCCGACCTCAAGATGGACTCGTCGTTCGCCGAGCGCAACGTCAACGAGGGCTTCTCGGGCGGCGAGAAGAAGCGCCACGAGATCATGCAGCTCGAGCTCCTCAAGCCGAAGTTCGCCGTGCTCGACGAGACCGACTCCGGTCTCGACGTCGACGCGCTGAAGATCGTCTCCGAGGGCGTCAACCGTGCCAAGGCAGCCACCGGCCTGGGCGTGCTGCTCATCACGCACTACACGCGCATCCTCCGCTACATCAAGCCGGACTTCGTGCACGTGTTCGTGGCGGGCAAGGTCGCCGAGCAGGGCGGCCCGGAGCTCGCCGAGCGCCTCGAGAACGAGGGCTACGACCGCTACGTGCAGGCCGCGGCGGCGGGCAACTGATGATCGCCGCACTCACCCCGGAGAAGTTCGACGAGGTCGTCGAGGGCCTCAAGGAGGTCCAGGACCCGGAGCTCGGCGTCAACATCGTCGACCTCGGCCTCATCTACGACCTCGCGATGGACGACGAGGCGAACGCACTCGTCATCAGCATGACGCTGACGAGCGCGGGCTGCCCCCTCACCGACGTCATCGAGGGCGACACGGCCAACGCGCTCGACGGCATCGTCGACGCGTTCCGGATCAACTGGGTCTGGATGCCGCCGTGGGGTCCCGAGCGGATCACGGACGACGGACGCGAGATGATGCGCGCGCTCGGCTTCTCGATCTAGACGCCACCACGGACGGACGGGAGGCGCGGTGCCGGCTGGCACCGCGCCTCCCGTCCGTCGTCGGTGCGCGTCTACAGGGTGGGGGGCGCCGCGTTTAAAGTGGGGGGCGGCCGCAAGACC